>CAWVSO010000005.1:0-23110 GCA_963932585.1 uncultured euryarchaeote | reverse complement strand
CGATGTTCAATTCTAGAGAAACAATAGGTGGGAGTGCATTAACAGTTTATGAAATAGATGATCCTATATCCACTGTAGTAAGAGACCAGTTAATTTTAGATGACCGTATAACTGATATTTATTGTACTTCTTTGGATAGCTAAAAGTCAACATAGCTACCTTTATTTCATTAAACCTTCCCAAGTTTCTTCTATTTCTTCTTCTCTATTCTTTTTTCTATATTCTTCAAACAACTCCGGGGATATTTCAGAATAAAACCCATTTTTTTCTCTACTGCTTCTTTCAAGAATTTCTTCAAACATATCCCAAAACAAATTAGGATCTGTTCTGTGAATCTCTTTGAAATATTCAATCTCGTTCGAACTTTCCATAAATAAATTTGGTGATAACTGTATATAACAGATATCAATCAATACAATATTTTTTGTTTTTCAACCCTATAACTTTTCCATCATCTGAATAATTTTATCCACATCCGCTTGGATTTCTACTGGGCCTTCCTTGGATAAAAAAACAGCGTCTGGGTCTTTAAGCAACAACCCCGTTGCCAAACAAACAACATATTCTTTTTCATCGACAACTCCACATTCTCTTAATTTTTTCAACCCAGCAATAGAAGCTGCAGACGCGGGCTCAACACCGATTCCCTCTTCTGCAAGTTCACATTGGGCTTGCAATATTTCTTCATCGGAAACTGCTATAGCAGTTCCTCCTGTTTCACGTATGGCAGTAAGAGCTTTAGGTGAATTAACTGGATTGCCAATTCTAATAGCTGTAGCTTTTGTTTCAACATTTGGCCACCTTCTAACCTGATCTAGGTTCTTTTGTATCGCTTCTACAATTGGGGCTGCACCTTCTGCCTGAACACCTGTTATTTTTGGAACCTCGTTTGGATCAAGTGCCCCACTAGTTACTAATTCTCTAAAACCTTTATAAAGTGCAGCAGTATTTCCTGCATTTCCAACCGGCAAAATAATTCTATCTGGGTATCTTCCAATTTCTTTCATAGATTGTTCAAGAATTTCAAAACCAATCGTTTTCTGTCCTTCTAATCTAAATGGATTCACAGAATTTAAAAGGTATACTTCACCTCTATTTGCCAATTCAGAAACAATATCTAAACATTCATCAAAATTACCATCTACCTGCAATATTTTTGCCCCATGCAAACTTGCCTGAGCAACTTTTCCTGAAGCAACTTTTCCTTTTGGAAGCAAAACAATTACTTCTAAACCTGCCCTTGAACCATAAGCTGCTAAAGAAGCACTTGTATTGCCTGTGGAAGCACAAGCTAATCTTTTAACCCCCAATTCTTGGACTACTCTCACCCCCACAGTCATCCCTCTATCTTTGAAACTCCCTGTTGGGTTCATCCCCTCATGTTTCACTCTTAAGGTGTCTATTCCTATTTTTTCTTCTATATTTGGAACTGTATATAAAGGGGTGTTACCTTCCTTTATTGTGACCCCACTATCGAATGGCAGCGAAGCTGAATATCTCCAAACCCCCTCCCCTGAAAAATCATCAAATGTTGGGAGATTTGCATATCGAACTTCTAGCAATCCGCTGCACTTACGGCATTTGTATATCACAAAATCGAATGGTGGATAGGATTCTTCACATTCGATACAAGATAACCACACATCACCTTTGATAGAACTCGGTCTAGTCTGTTCTATTCCTCTTATATTTGAATTCCCCATCAATAACCATTCAAAGTCGGCAATGGTCAAAAAAGAAGTGGTACTGTCATTTCACCATTCATTTAATCCCTCAAGACATACTCACATCAATGAACTCCAATGAGTTGCGTGATTGGATATCTGATATCCCTTCTCATCCTGGAGTGTATCTTTTTTATTCAAATGATTTTCCAATTTATATAGGAAAAGCTGTAAATCTAAGATCCAGAACACGATATTACCTAGATCCCACACCCTCTCGAATAAAACAAATGGTTCAATCAGCTGATAGACTAGATATAGCTTTAACAAACACGGAAACTCAAGCATTGCTCCTAGAAGCCAATTTAATCAAGCGTCACGCGCCGAAGTACAACGTTAGACTCCGAGATGATAAATCATACCCCCTAATTCAAATATCCAATCATGAATTCCCTCGGATAGAAGTCACTCGAAATCCAAGTCCAAAAGCCAAAGTATATGGGCCATTCACCGACCGAAAAAAAGTCAATGAAACTGTTAAAGCCATCCGAGAAACATTCGGTGTTCGCGGGTGTTCTGATCACAAATTCTCCGGGCGTTCTAGGCCCTGTCTTGATTATGATCTCGGACTTTGTTCTGCCCCCTGTGTTGGCTATATAACCCAAGAATCATATATGTCTGATATTTCTTCAACGGAGAGATTTTTTAATGGAGCCACAGGAAAATTAATTAATTCAGTAACTAATAAAATGACATTGGCATCCTCCAATAAACAATATGAACAAGCAGCGATTCTTAGAGATAGGGTCAATTCTATAAGTACCCTTCATGGCAGCGGAGATCTCATTCAAAAACATGGGGAGTCAAAAACCATGGATGTTCTTGGAGTTTCTATAGAAGGAACTCGTTCAATTGTGTCCCGTTTTCATATAGAAAAAGGTACATTGATTGACAGAGAACAGCATTTACTAGATACTCCTGAAAACTCTTCTCCTGCACATGTAATTTCTGCTTTCATATCTCAATATTATGCAGATCGAATTTTGCCAAACACGATAATCCTTTCAGATATGCCAGAAGACATGGGAATTCATGTTTGGCTCAAATCTGAACAAGTGGAAATTTCAGTACCAACCATTGGGAGAGAAGCTAAACTTGTAGACATGGCGCTTAAAAACTCCCGTCAAACTTTCGTTCCAGTAGATGCAACAATGTTACTCCAAGAATCTCTAAATCTAACAAATGCAAGTAGAATTGAAGGATTCGATATAAGCCATTCTTCAGGAACCGAAGTCGTAGGAAGCAATGTTGTGTTTGTTGACGGATACCCAGAGAAATCTTCTTATCGTAGAATCAAACTCAATGAAACAAACGATGATTATTCTAATATGTACGATCTGATATATTGGAGGGCAACCCGTGATATTAATGGAACAGATTCCCGGCCATCTCCCGATTTACTTCTAGTTGATGGTGGGTCTGGGCAATTAAAAGCAACATTAAAAGCCCTCTCCGATTCTCACTGGGAAATACCAGCTATATCTATCAAGAAACCAAAAGATATAATCGTAACACCATCTGGAGATCAAATGTGGCCACCAAATTCACCGCATCTTCATTTACTACAGAGAACTCGAGACGAAGCCCATAGATTCGCAAATACTTACCATCGAAATTTAAGGGATAGCATCACAACAGCATTAGATTCTCTTCCTGGAATCGGTCCAAACACCCGTGAAAAACTATTTCAGAATTTTGGATCTGTAGCAGCAATCCGACGAGCATCCATAGATGAATTATGCTCAGTCGACGGTGTGGGTAAAAAAACAGCAATTAAAATTAAAAACCAACTTTAATCTTTTTCCAGCCACGCTTCTGGATCAATAGTTTTATCTTCATATTTGAACTTTTTTTTCAGTTCTATAATCCTATCTCTAATATCTGCAGCCAGTTCAAACTCAAGATTTTCTGCAGCTTCTACCATTTTTTCATTCAGAATTTCACAAACCCCGCGGGCTTCAGCATAATCTGTTGGTTTTATTTTTCCAATACCTCCTGTATCAGTTCTCATTCCAGGAAGACTAGATTCTCCGATTGCCTTCTCAATAGATTTAGGTTTATATCCATGTTCCTCATTGTAATCTTCTTGCTTCTTCCGACGTCTATCAGTTTCTGATATTGCTACAGACATAGATTCAGTAATTCGATCTGCATACAATACGACCTCTCCATTAATATTCCGTGCAGCACGACCAATTATTTGGATCAATGCCCGTTTCGACCGTAGAAACCCTTCTTGATCGGCATCAAGTACTGCGACTAGTGACACTTCAGGAAGGTCCAATCCTTCTCTTAATAAATTAATACCAACTAAAACATCAAATTCTCCCAATCTCAATCCTCTAAGTAATTCATACCTTTCCAAAGTTTTAGTCTCGCTATGAATGTATTCGGCATTAAAACCCGCATTAACCAAGTATTCAGTTAAATCTTCTGCCATTCTTTTTGTTAGAGTTGTAACTAGAGCTCTCTCTCCTTTTTCCACACGCAAACGAATTCTTTCCATTAAATCATCCACCTGCCCTTTTGCTGGTTCAACTACTATTTTTGGATCGACTAGATATGTCGGTCTAACTATTTGTTCTACCACTCTGTCCGCAATTTCCATCTCATAATCTCCCGGAGTTGCAGATAAATAGAGAACTCTAGTGTCAATTTTATCAAATTCTTCAAACGTTAAAGGGCGATTATCGTACGCAGTTGGTAACCTAAATCCATTTTGTATTAATGATTGTTTCCGAGAACGATCTGCTGCAAACTGTCCTTTTATTTGAGGCAGCATCTGATGAGACTCATCAATTACAATCAAAAATTCCTCTGGAAAATAATCTATCAAAGTGTATGGCGGGTCTCCAGAAGATCTTTTTGACAAATGAACAGAATAATTTTCAATCCCTGAAACATGACCTGTTTCTCTTAACATTTCTATGTCAAATTTAGTTCTATCTTCAATTCTTTGAGCTGCAACCAAATCCCCATTCCTCTCAAAATATTTTATCTGTTCTTCCAGCAGTGTTTCTATTTCTAGAACTGCATTTTCAATTCTTTCAGTTGGAATCGCATAATGTCCAGCGGGATGAATCAAAATCCTCGTATCCTCTCCTTTTAATTTACCTTCTAGCGGATCAAATATAGTTATTCTTTCAATTTCACTCCCCCAAAATTCTATCCTATTGGCATATTTTCCGTAAACAGGATATACCTCAATAGTGTCTCCACGAACACGGAACTTCCCTGGTGAAAAATCCAAATCATTCCTTTGATAATTCAAATTAACCAAATCACGTATGACAATATCCCTGTCAATTTGTTGTCCTGTTTTGAGTTCTATTGCCATTTCTTTATAATCAACTGGGTCTCCCAATCCGTATATGGCGGAGACAGAAGCCACAACAATCACATCTTGTCTAGTCAACAAAGAGTGAGTAGCCGACTGTCTCAGGCGTTCTATCTGTACATTAATTGACGAGTCTTTTCCAATATATGTGTCAGTTTGTTTTATGTATGCTTCAGGTTGGTAATAATCATAATGCGAGACAAAATATTCCACAGCATTTTCTGGAAATAACGTTCTGAATTCTTCATATAATTGGGCGGCTAAAGTTTTGTTATGTGTAATAACTAACGTAGGCATTTTTAATTTTTCTATTACCCAAGAAACAGTGTTCGTTTTCCCCGATCCTGTAACTCCCAAAATTACCTGACGTTTGTCTCCTTCATGGAATCCTTCAACTACACTTTTGATGGCATCCGGCTGATCTCCTGCGGGTTCAAATTCAACATTTACATGGAATTCTTTCCCATCGGTCTCCATTGATAAAACTTCTCCTCACAGCTATTTTAGACAAACGTTATACATTTGTCCATTTCATCTAAATTTTATATTTTCTCTATGTCCATTCCTTTAGTACAGCAGTACTTCTCATAGAGGCCAAAATCCAAGCTTCATCAGCTGTAATATCTGCTATTATTAAACTTGGTCTCATCCCCTCCATATCAATTGAAGCCATGACTTCGTGACCATCTCCCATGAACTCTGAAAATTCCACTATATCGCTCCCATACCATGCGAATTGCTGTCATTTAACATAAACCCGTCGAAATGCTTTTACTCATCCACCTTTCACAGGTAGAAGAAAGAAATAAAAACATATGAATCAAGTGGAAATTTTAAATGAATTAGCTAAAAGAAGAGGTTTCTTTTTTCCTGCAAATAATTCTTATGGTGGCATAGCTGGTTTCTATGTGTATGGTCCAGTGGGGTCTGCATTAAAAAATAACCTCGAAAGCTCCTGGAGAAAAAAGTTTGTTATAGGCGAAGGGAATTTTGAAATTTCCACACCTACCATTGCCCCCTCTGCTGTATTCCAAGCATCGGGGCATATAGATGGTTTTTCCGATTTGCTTATAGAATGCACAAATTGTGATATTTCTTATAGGGCAGACCATCTACTAGAAGATCAGCATGAATCTATAAATATCTCAGATTTTTCACAAAACACTGCTAACAAAATTATCTCTGAAAATCCATTAATTTGCCCCGCATGCAACGAACAACTAGATTCAAAAACTCTAAAAGAATTCAATCTAATGTTCTCTACGCAAATAGGTCCTGGATCTAGGACGCGAGGGTATCTCCGGCCTGAAACTGCCCAAGGAATTTTCACAGAATTCCCCCGTTTATCTTCTTATTCTAGAGAGAAATTACCGTTTGGAGTCGCACAAATTGGAACTTCTTATAGAAATGAAATCAGCCCCCGAAAGGGTCTCACAAGACTTAGAGAATTTACCCAGGCAGAACTAGAATTATTTATTCATCCAGATCAACTTGCACCTTCAGATAATATTTCAAACAGTCTAAAATTACCACTTCTTTCATATGAAAATCAACAAAAAAATATTAATTCTGTAAATTTACTCACGGCGAAAGAAGCATTAGAAAGTAATATTATATCAAATAACTGGATAGCACATTATCTAGAATTGGCACTAGAATGGTATATCTCAATTGGGATAGACATTTCTCGTTTTAGATACCGCCAACACACAAAAACTGAACTAGCCCACTATGCATCAGATTGCTGGGATGCTGAAACTGAAATAAATGGGGAGTGGATTGAAATAGCTGGATTCGCCCATCGAGGCAATTACGATCTCGTAAAACATGGCCAACATTCCAACGATGATTTCACTCTATTTCATCCATACGATGAACCTCAGAAAAAAACAATAATCGATCTCAATCCTAATATGGGGTATTTTGGTCCAACTTTTGGTGAATCTCTCCCTAACATCTTATCAAAATTAAACGAATTAGCATTGGATCACCCCGAATCTTTTGACCATGACGAAATACAACTTAAAATAGATGGAACTGTCTATAAAATTCCATCTAAACATGTTCAATTATCTACCAAAGAATCAATTGTTTCTGGCGAACGAATCATCCCTCATGTAATCGAGCCATCTTTTGGGATAGACAGAACTATTTATTCAATTCTTATCCACACTTATCATGAAGACATTGTAAATGAAGAATCCAGAAAGAGACTTTCATTACCACCTTCAATTTCTCCTATATTTGTGGGTGTCTTCCCGCTTTTTAATAAAGATGGAATGGACACAATTGCATATACAACCGTATCCACACTACGTCAACTTGGCTTCTCAGTCTCTCACGACGATTCTGGAAGTATTGGAAAACGTTATCGCCGTCAAGATGAGGTTGGAACTCCGTTTTGTGTTACTATTGACCATCAAACCACATTAGATAATACCGCAACTCTTCGTGATAGGGATTCAGCACAACAAAAAAGAATAGATTTGAACTCAATTCCTCAGCTTCTAACAGGTCTAAAAAAAGGTACTTTGTATTTTGAAGATATAGACTCTTCAATAATTGTCACCTGATGCCTAATTTTTGTTCACTCATACGAATACCTTAACCAGATAGATTACAAATTTGAACAATGAATGGAATTAAATGGGAAGCTTATGCATTATGTAGATCACCCACTCATACGTCCAAATATTCTTGAAGATAGATCTTACCAGTCAAAACTATCTAAAAAATCTCTTCATTCAAACACTCTAGTTTGTCTACCAACAGGTCTCGGAAAAACAGCTGTAAGCATTCTGATAACTGCTTCTAGGTTACACTTGCTTGGGGGAAAAATACTCTTACTAGCTCCTACAAAACCTCTAGTCAATCAACATACCAACGACTATAAAAAATGGCTAAATATACCTGAAACTGAGATAGTCGCATTCACAGGCGGAATCTCTCCGAAAATTCGCGCAGATCTCTGGAATTCAGCAACTGTCATCATCTCGACTCCACAAGTGATACAAAACGATCTTATTGGCGGACGAATATCTCTTGAAAATGTAGTGCATTGCACCTTTGATGAGTGCCATCGTGCAACAGGAAATTATGCTTATACTTATATTGCAAAAAGATACAATTCTGATGCTTCAAATCCTCTTGTAACTGGTTTATCTGCATCCCCCGGGGACAATCTTGAATCAATACTTGGCATCTGCTCAAACTTAGGTATATCTGAAACAGAGATTATGACCGAAGATGACCCTGAAGTGGCCCCATTTTCTGGAAAAATAGATGTTGAATGGGCCCGTATTGATCTCAATCCTGAGATAATCCGCATACGTAATATATTAAATGACTTATTGAAAGAACGCCTTAAAAGACTCCAAACTATGGGTGTAATAAAAACCATCTCCTCTCGGATCTCTGAACAAGATCTACGGCAACTAAGATCCAAAATTCAATCCCTAATCGATTCGGAAAATTCTGATGGCTATGAGGCACTATCCTTACATGCAGAATTAAGAAAAATCAAAATGGCAATCAACTATGTCGAAACCCAAAGCACAGATGTTTTTCGCCAATTCATAGAAAGACAAGAAAACGCTTCAATTTCATCGGGATCTTCCAAAGCAACAAAAAGATTTGTGTCAGATAAATTAACTAAACAAGCAAAATCTCTCGCCGATCAATTAAACCAAATCCACCCCAAATTCAGAAAAATCCAAGTAATATTGGCGGAAGAACTAGGCATCAATAAAAGAGAAAAAGTCATTATTTTCACCGAATCAAGAGACACAGCAGATTCCCTGACCACATTTTTATCATCCCATTTCAAAACAAGACGTTTTGTTGGACAAAACAGCAGAGATGGCTCATCTGGAATGTCACAAAAGCAGCAACAACAAACAATTTTAGAATTCAAGAATGTAGAATTCAATGTTTTAGTTTCCACTTCTGTCGCAGAAGAAGGCTTAGATATACCCGATGTCGATTTAGTTATTTTCTTTGAGCCAGTTCCAACTGCAATAAGGACTATTCAAAGAAAAGGTAGGACTGGACGTGGCAAACAAGGAAAAGTAATTGTTTTAGTAGCGAATGACACTCGGGATGAAGCTTATTTTTGGATATCTAAAAATAGACAAAAAAGAATGCAAAACGAATTAAAGCTTTTAAAAAAATCAACTGGCAAGCTCCAAAACAAACTAACTCACCCCCCGCAAAATTCTAACCGTTCTACAATTTCTGAATCAACTCAACCAGAACTTACTGATTTCACCAAACCCGATCAATACAATGAAACCCCGGATCAATTTAAAGAAAAACCTCCTCAAATTAAAATAATCGTTGACCAGCGAGAATTAAATTCTTCTATAACCCGAGAACTTTCAATTCGTGATGATATTCAAATCACATTAGAGACTCTCGTAGTCGGCGATTACATACTTTCAGATAGGGTGGCTGTAGAACGAAAAACCATCGATGATTTTCTATCCACGTTGGTCGGAGAAGACCGATCCCTATTCGACCAAATTAAAAACCTATCTAAATATTATTCTAAACCTATATTAATTATAGAAGGTGATGGTTCTCTATACAACAAACGCAACATACATCCTAATGCAATAAGGGGATCAATAGCTTCACTTGCAGTAAATTTTGGCGCAAGTGTACTGAGGACATCCGATGAACTTGATACTGCAGAAATGCTGGCAATAATAGCAAAACGTGAACAATTTTCATCAGACAGACCAGTAACAGTTCATGGATCTAAAACAAATAAAACTCTATCAGAACAACAAGAATATGTTATCTCTTCTATCGCAGAAATAGGTCCCACAACTGCTAGAAATTTATTGGAATCATTCGGAAGTGTAGAGGGTATTATGACAGCTAGTTTAGAACAACTTCAAAATGTAAAAGGAATCGGAAAAATAACTGCAGAACGCATCAAAAAAATTACCTCTTCTCCTTATTTAAAATAAATCTGGACCTTCTAAATAATTGAACCAAAAAGGACAGATTTTCCACCGATTAGTTATGGGACTGCCCGGATTTGAACCGGGGACCTCCACCATGTCAAGGTGACGTCATGCCAGACTAGACCACAGTCCCACGTAATCCTTCGAACTTCTCCTGTGTAATTTAACTTGTCGAATGAAATTCATTATTAAATTTTATCTTTAATTATATTTTTTCATTGCATTTTCCAAAACCCTAAACTTATTTTTTTATCAACTCATCCATGGCATTTAATGTCTCCGCAGCTTTTTTTATAACATTTAGATATTCTGCAATCTTTTCAATATCTTCCTCTTTTTCTATTTGCTGTGTCAAATTCGCAATTTTGTTTTCTATTGCTATCCTTGGTCCTTCTAAATTCAAACCATTTTCTCCCCCTGAGATAACGTCTTTTTGGACAATTTTTTCTGTATTAGTTTCTTCTTTACAAATAGGGCAAAATTCTCTCTCATCCTGTCTAAAAACAGGGTTGCCACATTTTCTGCAATGTTTCATCGTCATTGTTGCACCTTTTAACAAAAGAGTACTCATTATTTTAGCAGATTCTCTACTTTTAGATTCTTTTTCGAATTGTACGCGGAGTTTTTCTTTTTCTACTTCTCTATCAAATTCTACCATTCTCAAACTTAATCCTTTGAAAAATAAAAAAACATCGAAGACAATTTTTACAATTCCCTTTCGAAGACTTTTAAATATCTGGCACAATTGTCTTCATTAATGCATAAAGTTTCTATTATTGGTGCCGCAGGAACCGTTGGATCTTCAGTTGGCTATCAATTAGCAACACAATCTCTAGTAGATGAAATAGTATACGTAGATATACCCTCTAAAAAATCTCTGACAATCGGTCAAGCAGAAGATACCAATCATGCCGCAGCATACACTTCACACACAAATGTTTATTCTGGAAACTATTCCGACACAGAAAACTCAGATATAATAATTGTTACTGCGGGCAAACCAAGACAACCCGGCCAAACTAGGGTAGATTTAACTAGTGTAAATCGAACCATACTTGATTCTATTTTCTCAGATATTTCACAGTATAATGATGATTTTATTTCTATTATCACTACAAATCCTGTAGATCTTTTAAATCGGCATGTATGTGATTTTGAAAACCGGCCCAGAGAACATGTAATAGGCTTTGGTGGAGTTCTAGACTCGTCGCGCTTTAGATACACACTTTCCAAAAAACTGGACGTTCCTGCTAATCATATAAAAGCAACTATTTTAGGAGAACACGGGGACTCTCAAGTGCCTATATTTTCTCATGTTAATCTTCTAAATAAACCTACTCCCGTCTTCTCACCCGATGAAAAATCTTCTATCTTATCCGATCTCAAAGAATCTGCTATGTGCGTTATCAAGCAAAAAGGAGCCACTCAATGGGGTCCTGCATCAGGCGTTTGTCACTTAGTTAAATCTATAGTTGAAAATAGTCATTCCATTTTTCCCTGCTCAGCAGTTCTAAACGGTGAATATGGGATATCGGATGTTAGTCTTGGAGTTCCAGTCCGTTTAGGTTCTAATGGAATAGAAGAAATAGTTGAATGGGACTTGACCTCTGAAGAAACAGATGCTCTAACCCAATCTGCAATTAAATTAGCCTCTGAGTATCAACTTCTAAGCTAAAATATTTGAAAACAACTCACACGATTCTTTCGCCATTATCGCCATACAATTTAATCGCATCTACTGGACAAACACGAGCAGCCATTTCTGCTTCAAATTCTTGACCTTCAGGAACCTCTACACTAAATATGTTCTCCTTATCTTCCACACCACCGCATAGATCTGCCTTTCCAGATTTGAGATTTTTTTCAAATCCCTCCCATTCATGAACGCACTGAAACATACCTATGCATGTATACCGATCAAATTCGATTTTCATGCATCTTATCGGTTTTAGTCTGTATTATCTATACCGGGATATCTCTGTGTGCAATTGACAATCATATACATTATACTCATTACTATTGCTATCCTTTTACTATTGATAGCAGTGAATATAGAGGAAATAACAGATCTCTCAAGTGAAATGTTGGACTTATTTAAATCCAATGGTATAAATTCTCTATACCCTCCTCAAATAGATGCCATAAATGCTGGAGTAACACGTGGAAAGAGCATAGTGGCTAGCATCCCAACCGCAAGTGGAAAAACTCTATTGGCAGAACTAGCAATGCTTTCTACAATCTCCCGCGGAGGAAAAGCTCTATATATAGTCCCTCTGCGCTCATTGGCAACTGAGAAAAAAAGAGAATTTGATCGATTCGAAAAAATAGGAATCTCTGTTGGAAGTTCTACTGGCGACTATGAAAGTACCGATGATTGGTTAGCCACAAAAGATATAATAGTCGCAACATCTGAAAAAGTAGATTCTCTAATACGTAATTTTACTTCTTGGATATCTGATCTCACTTGTGTGGTTGCGGATGAAATACATCTATTAGACGATCCTAGCAGGGGTCCAACTCTAGAAATGACTCTAGCAAAACTCATGCATTTAACTCCTGGAATTCAAGTAATCGGATTATCTGCAACTATAGGGAATGCAGATGAAATTGCAAATTGGCTTGATGCAGCTTTAATTGAATCAACTTGGAGGCCAATCACGCTCCGAACTGGGGTTTATTATGATAATTCTATAACTTTTGATGATGGCACTAAACATAACATTCCCCCCCAATCATCTCCTCTTGAAGATATAGTTCAAGATGTTGTAAAAGAAGATGGGTCGGCTTTAGTTTTTGTCAGCTCGAGAAGAAATGCAGAAGCTGCATCACGACGTCTCTCAAATGTAACCGAAAAATTCACCGCATCATCCCGCTCTGAACTTCTTGATTTGTCAAATAAAATCATAGATGGGGGCGAGACTGAATTATGTCGAACTTTAGCAACTTCGATTGAGAAAGGAGCCGCATTCCACCATGCAGGTTTGATAAATGAACACAGAAAAATAGTGGAAGATTCTTTTCGAAAAAGAGATATCAAAGTAGTATGTGCAACTCCAACACTCGCAGCTGGAGTCAATACACCAAGTAGAAGGGTCATCGTTCGAGATTGGCGCCGTTATAATGCTCTTCGTGGCGGTATGGAACCTCTATCAGTTATAGAAATACATCAGATGTTCGGTCGTGCAGGCAGACCTAGCCTTGACCCATATGGAGAAGCTCTACTTCTAGCCTCTAGTTCAGATGAATTCAATGAACTTTTCGATCGTTATATTGGGGCAGATCCTGAACCAGTCCGATCAAAATTGGCCGCAGAACCTGCCCTAAGGACGCATATACTTTCTGCAGTAGCAACTGGTTTTGTAACCACCACCCAAGGGCTATTAGATTTTCTTGAAGGTACTCTTTATGCAACCCAAACGCTGGATCGAAAAAGATTAAAATTTGTAACTAATTCTGTCATATCTTACTTAGAAACTAACCAATTCTTGACAACAAAAGACAACAAACTTGAAGCAACAAAAATAGGCAAAGAAATCTCTCGTATATATCTCGATCCCATGTCTGCCGCAGAAATAATTTATGGTCTTAAAGCCATGGACGAACCAACTCCTCTAGGAATCTATCACCTCATAAGCCGAACACCTGATACTTATCCATTATATTTAAAATCGGGAGATAGAGATCTATACTATCAATTACTAAAAGAACGCGAATCCGATTTACTTGGAACCTCTCCATCCGAATTCGATCCTAGTTGGGAAGATTGGCTATCTGCCCTTAAAACGGCAAAAATGATTGAAGACTGGGCAGAAGAAACTGATGAAGAAATTATAACTAAACGTTACCGTTTGGGCCCTGGCGATATAAGGGCAAAAGTTGACACTGCAGACTGGCTTCTCAGGGCAACAGAGCGAATTGCAATATCTTTGGATTTAAAATCAGCTCCTATGATAAGAAACCTTCAACGGCGTGTTAAACATGGTGTAAAAGAAGAATTACTTGAACTAGTATCTATAGAAGGTGTAGGTCGTGTTAGGGCCCGTCAACTATCTAAACATGGCATATTCACTAGAAAAGATCTACGCACGTTCGACAAACAAATTATTTTCACAGCCTTATCTAGTAGGAAACTGACAACTGAGCAAATTTTAAGAAACGCTGGACGAAAGGATTCTTCTTTAGATGGGCCAACATATAACACAAAATCACCCATAAATAGACGCCATAATATTATAAAACAGGACAACAATCAAGCAAATTTGGGTGATTTTTAAATGATATTAGTAGAAGGCATCGTTACTCAGGAAAACATAAAACCACTTCTGAGCCAAATAACAGAATTAAACAACGAATACAATTGCATAGTTCAAGTATTCGATGCAAGGTATGTTGCAGGCGAATCCCACCTTCAACACGCCATCGAATATTCTCAAAGATCAATTAACAATGGAACTTCAATTGCAAACAGCTGCTCGATAGAATTTCTTCTCTATGCTTCAGGAAGGCGACAAATAAACCGGGCCATGGAAATGGGCATGTCCTCCAATACAACCGATATTATAATCGCAATTGAAGGTGAAGACGCAGAATATGTTTCAAGTGTATTGAAGCGTAAAATAGAACTCAAAAAAGTACTAAACCCTTTTAAAAACAAACATATAATTTGTTCCTTTTTCGATATACCTGACACTGAAATTGATATCGTTTCTACAGATTTAGAATCTTTAGTTATAGAACGTGTTGTTCTACTTTCAATAGGTAAATAATCCTTTTTTCATTTCCTGTGGTTTTATGCATTTGCACGCCATTTGAATATATGATTAGGTAATATAATGCTTCCATTTTATCAACAAGTTTTGTACAGTATAGTAATGTTAATCGTAGATCTCATAGTTTTGTCACCCCTCTTCATCTTCCGTGTAAGCGGAATAGCAGGTTATGGTGGGTGGGGATATCCTGGCCCAGGTGTCATGTTTGTAAACGTGTTACTGGTTTGGCTATTATACATAGGCATTTTCAATGTATTTCTCGGAGGAAACATCGGAAAAAGAACTTCTAAGTTTATATGGGAAAACTTCATCGAGTAATCCTTTAAATCAATACACTTTTCCAAATCAATACAGGAAATTGTATCGATATCTCGATAAAACCATATAAAAACCTCATGAAACAACCAATAGGAGCCCGAGTACCTTCAAATCTAGGAGGCGTATTCGTTACAGGTTCGGGATGTTTCGTCGACGACATTTCTCTACCTGGAATGCTCCATGCAAGATTTGTACGTTGCCCTCATCCTCATGCTGAAATAGTTTCAATAGATGCTTCAAAAGCACAAAAAATACCTGGGGTAGAGCTGGTCTGGACTGCACACGAACTTTGTCCTTATCTAAAAACCAATCTTTTTGGTCATGATATAGCAGACGAAGAACCTCTGGCAACTAACACAGCCAGATATGTTGGAGATGAAGTTGCTATAGTATTGGCAAAAGATGCCAACACTGCCATTGAAGCAGCAGAACAAGTCCATGTAACGTACAAACTTCTGTCTGCCGTTACTTGCGCGAAAGAAGCTTTGAAACCCACCTCTCCTCTAATACATCCAAATCTAGATGAAGATCCCAATTCACCTGTTCATCGGAACATTTTGCATTCATTTTCTATTATAACTGGAAATCCAGAGAAAGCTGCAAAAAATTCGGAAATTTCTGTATCTAGGTCTTTTAAAACCAATCGTACTAGTCCATCACCACTAGAACCTCATGGAGTAGTGGCAAATTATACCCCTGGTCGTGGACTTACTATTCATTCACCAAATCAAAAACCCCACTCAATGGTAATTCATTTAGAGAAATTACTAGGTTTTGAATCAGGAAGCATAACCTGGAATGTCCCGGATGTGGGCGGATCTTTCGGAAACAAAGCAGAATTACTACCTCATGAAATATGCGCTTCAATTCTTTCAATTGCTACTCGTAGACCTATAAAAATAATTCTGGATAGAATGGAAGAATTGCAATCTGGCAGGGGCAGACCCGAAGAATCATTCAACGCTTGTTTAACTTCAGATATATCTGGAAATTTCACATCTCTGACCATAGATATGATTCAAAATACTGGTGCATACGCTTCTTATGGGATCCACACATCTGAAACCCCTGGGTTACTAGCAGCATGCCCCTATCTCATAGAAAACCAAAGTATATTTGGCAAAGTAGTATATACAAATGTAGTCCCTTCAGGTGCCGTTAGAGGTTTCGGGGATTCTCAATACACTTTTGTCAGGGAACAACTCGTTGATGAACTTTCAAGAAAGATAGGAATGGATCCAATTGACATACGACTGCAAAATATAGCATCAATTGATCAAATGCCTATAACAACTGCAACTGGTATTAAATGGAGAAATACTGACCTTCCTTCTTGTATCCTTGCGGTAAAGGATTCACTAAATACTTCATTTCCTTCAACATCCTCTGATAAAATCCATGGCATTGGTATCGCTGTATCTGTCAAACGAAATGGAAAGAAAGGCGATAAATCAGATTTCTCTAAAGCGACGGTAGAATTAACTCAAAAAGGAGTTATCTATGTCTATACCGACGTTATCAGCGTTGGACAGGGGACTGAAACGGCATTGGCACAAATCGTTGCAGACATTTTAGGAGTCTCTCTCAACAGAATAAAAGTTATAACTGGAAACACGGACACTATAGCCGATGGCCATGGTGTAGGTGCAGACCGAGGCATAGTTTTCATTGGAACGGCAACCTCCATGGCAACAGAATCTCTAAAACAAAAAATAATTGATCTATCTGCTACCTTTCTCGATATAGATTCTAGTAGTGTGGTATTATCTCAAGACAGAATTTTCGATATAAACAATCCTCAAAATGGGATGGATTTCGATACATTTTCTTACCGAGCTAGGTTCGACGATCCTTACACAAAAACAGATCCTTCAAAAGGTGGAATTTCATTAATCGGTCACTCGACATTTGAAAGTTTCGCTGCCGAGACAGTGGATCCTATAACCCGTTTAGGAAATGTTTCCCATACCTATACTCACTCAGCTGTAGGCGTTATCATAGAACTGGACACTGGAACCGGAGATATAGATATAATCGATATAGCTGTAGCTGAGGACCTGGGCAAGGTAATCAATCCCATGTTTGTTGAGGGCCAATTACAAGGGTGTATTGGCCACGCATCTGGAGATGTTCTGCTTGAATCTTTTACATACGACAATCTAGGATATCCTCAAACAGGAACTCTTGTAGATTACCACCTTCCCACCATTCTAGATGTTCCCATGCTGACAAAAATGCATAAAATCGAATCTCCAGACCCGGAAACATCCCATGGTCAACGTGGAGCTGGAGAAGGGGCTTTATTACCATTTCCAGCAGCTGTTGCAAATGCACTTTATGATGCAACAGGAATCAGATTTACTAAGCTGCCCCTTTCCCCTTCTCAAATATTGCCATCAATTGTTCAATCTGGAATTCTTTCGAGTAAAAAACTCTAATCTCAATATAAAGTTTTCATTCAGTCACATGAAACGATATGTACGATTCCATCTTAGGTTCATGATAGATAACGTTTGTTGCAATTTGCATATCTTCGACAGCCGCTTCGGCAGCTTGTATTTCTGTATTTGAATTCCTATCCCATCTTGGAAAACTACTTGATGAAATTTCTAATCTAATTTTGTGACCTGGTTTAAATGTATGTGCAACATGCCACAAATCTACTGATATTTCGTAAACCTCGCCTGGCTCCATCAAAACTTCCTTCTCCATGGATTCTCTGTATCTCGCCCTTATAATTCCTTCTGTAACATTACCACAATATCCATCTGGTTCTACATCTACTAGTTTAGCTGTAAAGTCAGTATCAACCGCAGAACTAGATATGAATAATTTTGCTTCAACCGGGCCTGCTATTTTAACAGCTTTATCTAAGTGTTTAGTTGTATAAACTAAAACATCCTCTCGTTCCTCAACCGCTGACTGGTCTTTTACACCCGCCTCTTGAACCTCCGGCATTTGAATTCTTCCACCTTTTGTTGGTACCGGATCTAGTGGGTCATACTGGTAGCTATCTGGACATTGTATTCCTGGAGAATCTAACAATAATGTTCCATTTCCGAATCTAGTATTCGCCTGCCCACCACTATGTAAATAATACTGGACATCTTTGCCTTTTGGAGGCCACGTTTCAGCATTTGTCCATTCTCTTGAGCCTATGTCAAAATAACGAACAAGTGGCAATTCTTTGAGTTTTTCTGTTTCGTCTTTCAACCATGCATCAAACCATTTAAATATAAATGGACCAACAAAACCCGCTGCACTCGATGCAATCGGACCAAACACTTTGTCTCCCACTCTGTCATTCGCATACCCCATATACGATTCATGTGCCCATGGACCTATCAATAGTCTTTGTTCATTTTTAGGAATATCTTTCCCATTTTTCTTCAAAGCATTATACATGTCCATATGGCCTCTAGAGAATAGATCCTGCCACCCTGTTATGTCCAATGTTGGGGCAGTTACATCAGATGCTTTCTGGGTGGCATCTATTGATTTCCAATACTCATCATATGCTGGGTGGTCTAACCAATCTTGATAGTAACTCACTAGTTCTCTCTCTAGTCCTGGGGCATTTCTATGCGGCAAATACGACATGCTCTCTTGCAAATGCGCAGCTGCATGGTTCAGCTGTTTTTTTGCTATTTCTCTTTTATCTTCATCTAATCCTGCTACTGCTCCTAACGCCAATTTAATTGCCCATCTATGGTTGAATCCCAATTCAAACGCACCACCTGTGTATGTCCAACCTTGATGGTAATTAGCTCCTGTTAGGTATGCAACAGCAGCTTTCAAATGAGGTGGATTCGCAACAACAGCCTGTCTAACAGTAACTCCAAGATATGAATTTCCATATATGCCCACCTTCCCGTTACACCATTTTTGCTTAGCAACCCATTCAACCGTGTCGTAACCATCATCTGCTTCGGTAGTAAACGGAACGAACTCTCCATCTGATGTAAATCTACCTCTTGTATCTTGAATGACCACAACATAGCCTTTCTCCGGCCCAACAATTGGATTTACCATTGGTGCACCTGTCGACTGAGCACTAGATTTATTATACGGAATACGTGAAAGAAGTGCGGGATATTCGCCGTCTTCTACAGGGCGATATACATCCGCTCTAAGTATTACTCCATCTCTCATCGGTATTTCAACATTACGTTCAACATGGATTTCCATGTTTTGTGCAATGCGCCGGAGTAGCTTAAAAACTATCTAACTAATGGGAGGACTTCTTCTCCAATTAAGTTCATACAATATTCATAATCATGTAATCTAAAACGAAGATCAAAAACAATATGATCCACACCAGCATCAATAAATTTCCCCACTTCATTAGCAATATCTCCAGGTGTACCTGCCATTATGACGCCCTCTAAATCTTCCATATTTTTAAAAGATCCAGATTTTGGTTTGAGCCACCATTTTTGTTTATTGGCGGCATCTAATAATCCTCCTATATTGACCGGTTCTAATGCTTTTTCTAGTGTTGTGTCTGGACTAGTTGGGGGGACTACTCCAACAGTTGGCATATCTTTACCAGCTTCATCTGATAATTCTTGTAATTGTCTCACTCGAACTCTAAACGTTGGCACTGTAATTCTGCCTGGAAACCAACCATCACAATATTCAACCGCCCTCCTAGCAGATGCTGGGGTGGATCCTCCATACCAAATAGGTATCTTTCTTTCTGGCCTAGGGGATACTCCCAACCCTTTAACTGGGAACAGTCTGCCATCATATGTTATTTCTTCGTTTTCCCATGCCAAACGCATTATCTCAACTGCCTCATGTACTGCATCAACACGATCATCTAGTCCCAATCCTACAAGTTCAAATTCGTCTTTGAACAAAGTTGCACCCGCTCCCATACCTGCGATAACCCTGCCTTCTGATAACCAGTCAATGCTAGAAAATAAATGCGCCATATATAGTGGATGTCTCCAAGGAACTGCAACGGCAGTTCCTAGTTTCAATTTTTTAGTGACTGATGCCAATGCAGCCAAAACTGTGAACGGTTCTACCAAAGTAGAACTAGATCCTTCAAAACCATGCCCATGAAATCTTAAAAAGTGATCCCTCACCCAAACAGAATCGAATTTTAATTCTTCTGCTCTTTTTGCTACATCTATCAGTGAAGATGGCACTGCATATTCTCCGAAATGCGGTAATAACAAACCGTAACTAATTTTTTCCATGTACCCTTTATGACTTGGGTTTATATTTGCTTTATCTTTATCATTTAGACATCCAAATATACAATTTGGTCTTCAACTATAGTTTTGTATGTTTGTAATTTAATATCTGGATCACCCGCATGACCGCCAGTTTTAATATCATATGCCCATCCATGCCAAGGGCAGATAACAACATACTCACCTGTGTAATATTCATCTGGTAGTTTCCCAATTTGTGGAATATCTCCTCCAACTCTTTCTTTAATATCCCCTGTACATACAGGGCCTCTCTGATGACAGCAAGAGTTAAGCAAAGCATAGAATTCTCCTTCTATGTTGAATATTCCCACTTCAACTCCTTTTACTTTAATAACTTTGCTCTCGCCATGCTCTATTTCTTCCACTTTACAAACCTCAATCATACTCCAAATACCTCCTCGGCATTTTTCGCCAGAATACCCGCTTTTTCTGCCTCTGTTAGGAATGTCAATTCAGTTATCGCACTTGGGTCATCAAAATCTTCGTGGGGATAGTCTGATGCATACATAAGACGCTCCGGACCACCAAGCATCTCGATAACATATTGTAGATACTTCTTATCTGGAACTATCTCCATCGGCTGAGTTCCATAATAAAATTCTTTCATATATTCTGAAGGACGCTTTCTCAGCAACACCGCCTCATCTTGCATTCTAAGATATTCCATATCCATTCGATACATCATCATTGGCACCCAAAACAAACCCGTTTCCTGGAACACAAAATCTAGTTTGGGGAACTTCTCGGGAATCCCTTGAGAGACGACATTCGCAATCGTTGTCATGTTATCAAATAAAAATCCTAGAGCATGCGTCTCCATTATTGTTGTAAAACCCGATACCCATCCAAAATTATCTAGAGTGGCGCTACCTCCGTGGAACAACACAGGCAAATCCGCACGTTGGCACGCATCATAAATCGGATCATATTTCCTATGCCCCATTGGGGGTTGAATACGAGCTGTCAACACGCAAGCACCAATAACTGCCTTTTCGCCAGCGTAATCATCGATGAGTTCTGCAGCCTTTACCGGGTCATTATATGGAACTGGAATTGACATATACATGTCCTCGTTTGCATCTGCTATTTTGTCAAGCATATATCGTATATATGCCTCCGCAAATTTCGTTTGGCGCTTGTCTTCTTCTAGCATAGCAAATGTGAGAATTTGTTCAGATAACAACAATATTTTGTCAAAAGACATTTCTTCCATTAGCTGCACAACCCCCTCTTTCGTATTGAAATCAACATCCCGCCTCTTAATACTAGGATAATTAAACCCATCTGGTCTCGATAGACTTGGCCAAAATGATATTGGCACATCCCTTTTAATTGTACTCCCGTAACCGAATTTTAATTTCCAAGGATCATCATCGTCAATATAATCTACTATGTCGTATAAAGTTTCAACATAATGTGCATCTGTATCAAAGATAGTTTTTCCACCTATCGCCATATATTCAAATAATTCATTTATTCAAACAAGTATTAATCGATTTACGCACTATTATTCCGAAAATTTAACATGCACTACTGCTGGATTCCCCTCGGAACTCGCCTCAATAGCTTCATTCAACACATCTTCTAAATGTTCTAGTTTATCGACAGTTTTCGCATAACTATTTACAATTTGAGAAGGCGCTGTAAATTCTACTGGATGCTTAAATTTACTTTCCGGAATCCCATCTTCAACAGCAATACCATCTGGGTGGGTCCGTCTAGTTGATCCTCTAACTGCATTCCAACCATCATTATCGTATATGACTGTCACAGTAGGTGCTTTTCTTTCAGCAGATAGCCACGCTGTCACACTCGGGTGCGAAAAAAGATACGCCCCATCCCCCACTAAACACCATGTTTCTTTATCTGGGTTCGCCATTTTAACTCCTACTGCAGCCCCACCACCAAATCCAAGACCTGCGCCGTATTTGGCTATATAACTCCCTGGATCTGTCAACTCAATATTATTCAATATGGCCCCTGTACTTGTAACTGAGTCAGTAACAACAACTGCATTTTCATGTTTTACCCGATTTATAACCGATGAAATGGTAACTGCATTCAATTTATTACTCTCAAACTGTTTATCAACCATATTCTTTCTATTTTCACGCTTTTTTTCACTAATTTCTCTCCAAAATCTCCTTCCAATTTCACCATCTTCTGGTTTCAGTTCTTTTGTCAACAATTCTAGTGTTTTAATCGGATCAGATTTCACCTGAAAATCAATCTTATAATTCCAATGAGGATATGTTGGTTTTAGCGGGTCACTTTCAATCTGAATAACTTGAATATCTCTTCGTGGAGCTGCAATTGAAGGCACCCAAGGCACATCGGTTCCAGCGATTATTATTAAATCTGTATGTTCAAATATTTCTCCTGGAACAAATCCAACATGTTGTGGATGTGTACGAGGAAAATTCAAGACACATGGCGAGTGTTCAACTACTCCTACTCCTGAAACTTCCACAAACTTTATTATAGAATTGAGATTATTTTTTGCAGGGGGTTTTCCCAACCAACTAGTAATTAAAACAGGCCTTTCTGCGGCACGAATTAGATCTCTGATTTCTCTTATTGTATCTATATCTGCACCTGTGGTTCTGACATCGCTAATAGGGATATTTTCCGGCTGAAATTGGCATTTAACTTCCAATGCCTCTCTTGAAGCTGTAAGATAAACTGGACCCGATGGCGGACCTTTAGATATACTCACTGCCCGCCTCACCATTTCAGAAGGATCTGCAGGAGGGCGATATTCTGAAGC
>CAWVSO010000004.1:0-24277 GCA_963932585.1 uncultured euryarchaeote | reverse complement strand
CATGTTTGTAGAGGATTGTGTCAGTAAAATGGCAAGAAAAGTGGTTGATGAATTTCCAAATCTAGAAGGCGAGGTAATTGTTACAATGATGCAGTCAAATGATGAGTCGATTCATCAGCATGATGCGTATGCTGAATGCATTTCTTCATTGGGGAAATTAAGAGAAGAGATTGGTGAAAATTAGAAATCAAATGCAACCATGAAAAGTGATAAAAATAGTTCCAGATATAGATGGGAGTTGCTTTTATTAATACCTTTAATAGACATCATAGTATTGGTTAAACTTGCAAATAAGATAGGCATTGGGTTGACCATATTTGTAGCACTCGTAACTGCTTTTATAGGACTTTTACTGGTTCGGTCAGAAGGGGGTCATATGATTAGAGAGATAGTTAAAAAAATAGAAAATCAAGAGAATCCAGGGGGGCAGATTCTAGATGGTGTGTTTATTTTAATAGCAGGTATTTTTTTGTTGACTCCGGGGTTGATAACAGATCTTATTGGGTTTATATTAATTTTACCCCCGACAAGATACCCCATAAGAAAAGTAGTAAGGAAATGGTTAGAGGCACATTTTTACAATCCTAATTCCACAAATGATGAAGAATATATAATTGATGGAATGGGAAATATGAAAGGATATTTTCGTTGGTAGAGATAAGAAAACCCTTATAAAATGTAGACCGCTTACCTCAGAATGGCGGGGGATATTTTGGGCCAATAGCTTAATCAGGTAGAGCGCCACTCTGATAAGGTGGAGGTTCCCGGTTCAAATCCGGGTTGGCCCACTATTGGAACACATCAGAAACTATCTATTTTTAGAGGTTTCTAGGGCATATTTGGTCAATTGATATGGCTTTTATTGTGCAAATTTGGAAGTTTATAGAGTGATTAGAGATGATATAAGAAATAGAATTCAGAAATTATTTCAAGAAGTAGGATAGCATATACAGAATGGTTGAAAATAGAGTTGCAAGAGAATTATCAGATGAAGAATGGAAAACAAGATTAACTGATGAAGAATACTATATTTTAAGAAAGAAGGGTACAGAGCCTGCGTTTAGTGGAGAGCACCTAAAAACGAATGGAAATGGCATATTTAAATGCGCAGGTTGTGGGGAAAATCTATTTGATTCTATAGATAAATTTAAATCTGGAACGGGTTGGCCAAGTTTTAAAGATGCCATAGAAGGAAAAGTGAAATTATATGCAGACAGCAGCCATGGCATGGATAGAGTAGAAGTGACATGTAATAGCTGTGATGGGCACCTGGGTCATGTATTTGATGATGGCCCAATGCCAACAGGAAAAAGATACTGCGTTAATTCCATATCATTAAAATTTTGAGCTGAATGTGGAATACTATTAAGCAAAAATTAACGGAAAGTTAAAGAACATAACGGAGGAGTAGGAAGTAATGAGTATATTTTTTCCAATACCACTACTAGATGATTTTCTTGTCAATTACAATCTTGGCCAAGTGATAATATTGATGTTTGTCCTGTCACTTCCAATAGGATTCGTGTTCGGGTCTAGGAAAATAACAGCCATAAATATCATTATGTTTGGACTACTATTATTGATAGCCCCATCAATCGGCGGAGGTTCGGTGTATTTTGGCTATTTGGGGATTATATTGCTAGTTTTGGGCCCAATGATATACGCAATTTCTGAATGAACGTATATAGAAAGTTAAAGAATTAAATCCAAGAGATTGAAAACGAACGTGTTTTTCATTTGGGAAATGAAACTGAGATAGAATAATGAAAGCCATAATACACACTACAGAGGGAGATATTAAAATAAAACTGTTCGACGATAAGGTTCCTAAGACTGTGGAAAATTTTGTCAAATTATCAACAGAAGGAAAAGTTCCATTTTATACAGACATACAGTTTCACCGAGTGATTAAGGATTTTATGATCCAGACAGGGTGTCCACTTGGAACTGGAACTGGAGATGCAGGATATAAATTTAAAGATGAATTTGCCCCGGGATTAAAGCACAGCAAAGCAGGAATTTTAAGTATGGCAAATAGTGGACCTAATACGAATGGGTCTCAGTTTTTCATAACGCTAGTTCCTTGTAATTGGCTTGATGGGAAACACTCTGTTTTTGGTGAAGTAATAGAAGGTATGAAAGTTGTTGAAGCAATTGGAAGTTCACCTACAAAACAAGGAGACAGGCCAGTTGAAGAAATACTATTGAAAAATATAGAGATAGTCGCTTAACGAAAGTCATTTTCTTTATGGGGACATTTGACTTCATTAAGGGAGGGTAGCCAAGCCAGGCCAAAGGCGTCGGACTTAAGATCCGATCACGTAGGTGTTCACGGGTTCGAATCCTGTCCCTCCCATTAAACAAGAGTATCTGTAGATTTGTGTAGCAGTTTAGTGAGGATGTGCGAGGATATTTATTGTATTTTTTAGAATTGGTCGAATAAGCCAGGGAACTTTTTAGAAACTTTCTCACGTAATTCAGGAGAAACTCGGACGACTTCGGGATATTCATCTCTAGCTTCGTATAGTTTCGTTGCATCGATAACTACCCTAGCATTATAATATCCTTTTTCAGGAGATCCACGCCCACCAGGATAGATATAATCGTAAGGGATAGGATCATAGCTTGCACCCAGGGTGTAGTCTTCAATTTGGATATCTCGAGGAGGATGAACGCGGGTGCCAAGGGCCCAGATAACATCTGATTGGTCGAAAACATTGACATCGTCGTCGACAACGATTATGTATTTTCCCAAGAATACATTTTGAGGTATCTGGCTTACTAACTGACCTACTTGTTTTGCATGACCTGCATACTCTTGTTTTATTGAAATTACAACCCATAACCGCGTTGCGCCAGCAGGATCACACCATACATCTTTGATCCCAGGCACACCTAATTCTTCGAGGGCGTTTGCTATGTTTGCGGATCGAATTGGACATCTAAAATAAGTTTCTTCTGCAGGAGGTTTAGCAGATGGAGAACCCATTAGAATGGGATTGTTACGGTGATATATTCGTTCTACATCGACTACCATTTCTTCTTTTTCGCCTCCTGCATAATATCCTAAAAATTCTCCATATGGACCTTCTAGTCTAGTTTTTCCAGGGTGAACATAGCCTTCAAGGATAATTTCTGAATGAGCAGGTAATGGCAATCCAGTCAAATCGCTTTTTATGACGTCAACAGGTTTGTCACGCCACCACCCTATGAAATCATACTCGCAAACACCATGAGGAATTTCTACCGAAGATGCCCAATATAGTTCTGGATTCATCCCACACACAATAGCAATTGGACAGGGCTCGCCCATTGAATGGAATTTTTCCATGTGTTCTCTTCCATGTTTACCCCTAGAAGCTAGCATTCCAACTTCGTTGTTAGTGTGGATCATAGAACGATAAGTTCCAATATTCACCCAGCCATTTTCTGGGTCTTTTGTGATAACAAGGTCTGCCGTGCCTATATAACGCCCCCCATCTTTTTCATGCCAAAGTGGGGAGGGAAAAAGATTCACGTCGACTTTTTTCCCTTCTAAAATATTTTCAAGAATGGGACCATTTGAGACTATGTTTGGGGGTATAACACTGCGATTTTTTAGCCTTGACTGGATGCTTTTTGTAGTTTCTTTTAGAGTGAAAGTTGGATCAAATCCAAATGTCAATGCTATGCGACTTGGAGAGCTCAAAATACAAGATAATACTCTATGTCCAGAAGGATATCCAGGTATATTGTCAAAAAGTAAAGCTTCAGATCCAGGGTTGCTTTGATATACATCACTGATTGCACCTATATCCTCTTGAATGTCCGCTCCAGAGACTCTTTTTAACTCACCCAATTCATCTACCGCTGAAATCCACTCGCGTAGATCCAAAAATGCCATGATGTAATTGAATACGTTGTAGAAAATAGATATTGTGATTTGTTATTGAGGATTTTAGGATCCTATTGAGATTGGATGGACACAATACGAAGGCTTTTTGATTGGTTGGTAAAAGTTAATTCCATAAATGGCTCTTTTAATTGATAACGAAATCGCCCAGAGTGTTCTAAAAGTTGAAGATGCCGTTGAAGTAATTGAAAATGCATTTTCTCAACTAGGTGAAGGGAACGCAGCGTTTCAACCTAGGACAGACATATTATCACCTGTTGAAAATGGAGGCGAACTAGACTATTATTGGTGGCATTCCCTCATAGGAGCTACATTAGATCCACCACGTTTGACTTTTCGTTTTGTTTCGGATGTATATAGTTGGCAAAGAGATAATGAGAATAAACTTAGAGAAATTCAATATAATGTTGAGATGGGAAAATCAATGGGATTTGTTCTCCTTTTTGATTCATCGTCTGGCGAGATAATTGGTTTATTAAATGATGAAGCATTGCAACATGCCCGAGTTGGTGCTACGGCAGGTGTTGCGTGTAAATATCTATCTAAAAAAGATTCAGATACTGTGGGAATAATTGGATCTGGTGGAATGGCAAGGTCGTATTTAGAAGCTTTTGCTGCCGTTAGAGAACTGTCTAAAATATATGTTTATTCACCCACAAAGTTACATAGGGAAAAGTTTTCTGAGGAAATGAGTTCAGTTTTGGGCGTAGATGTGATAGCTGTGAAATCCCCAGATAAAGCTGTGAAAAATGCAGATATAATAGCCACATGTACTAATGCAGGTTCTCCTGTGTTTACTGAAGATTTTGTTTCTGATGGGGTTTTTCTAGTAGATACTAAAAGCAGTGAAGTTTCTATAGACGCGACATTAAAATTTGACAAAATAATTGGAACTACTAGGGAACCATATCTGGCATCTGAAGACTATGTTGTTGGTCCAAAAGAACTTCTCAATCGACATATTGAGCTCCATGGCAAAAGTGGATTTCAAAAAAGAGAATATCCTACATTGAGTGAGATTATTCATAAGAAATCTATTGGAAGAAATAATGATGAAGAGTCTATATATTTCCATAATCGTTCGACTGGGATTCAATTTACTGCAATTTGTGATTTAGTCCATAGAATTTGTTCAGAGAAAGGATTGGGAAAAGAGATACCGCTCGAATGGTTTCAACAGGATTTAAATCGGTCTTACTCGTAGTTGTTTGATAGTGGTTTTCTGTTTGAAATGGGTAAAATTCAATTGCGTATTAAGATAATTAAAAATAAATCATATAGAAAAAGATAATTCTAATCGGGTCCATGGATGAATTATATTAATATATGTCAGAAATATCGATAGAAGACATTGTGAGTGCGATTCAAATACAGAATGCATTTGAATTAGTAGAAGATGTTGAAGGATTATTTACATCTAAGACTACTACATTCGATGCGAAATTTGAAGTCAATATTATAGAAAACGGTATAAAATGCCGAGTTGAAATGGAAGTTCCAACAATCGATTCTATTGTATTAGAAGAGGTTGAATCAATAGTTAAGGAAGGTTGGCTGGAAACATTTTCTTTGCGTCTAGAGGACATAGGAGGAGCAGTTCAAAATGAATTGGATTCTATCGAAATCAAATTGAAAAATGAAAAAAAAGTAGGAATAATTATAGAATTTAGCTCTGAAAGTATAAGTCGAGGCATAGGAGATTCTAAAGCCATAGTTGATTATATTGAAGGAACATATAGAGAGGGGATAATTCCTGGTTTTAAATACGATAAAATGGTAGCAGATTTAATTGGATATTTTTGAAATTATACAAATATAAAATTAGTAAATTCTAAGAAGGGCGTTCAACGAGTTCGATAACATTTCCATCTGGATCGTGTAAATTTGTAATTTTTGCTCCGCTTGCTACATGCTGTGGTGGGCTTATAAAATGGATAGTATCAGATAAATCTGAATACCATTTATCCACGTCCTGGACTTGAAAACAGAGATGTGCTAAGCCTATATCATGTATTGATGAAGATTCATGTATATTGACATTAGGTGGGTTTGAATATTCTTTTAATTCTAAAGATGTATGTCCGTTTTGAAGAAATGATATTTCCGCATTTACACCAGATATTCCGAGAAGATTGTCTTGAGAATCACTAGCTTTGAATCTCTTTTTTTCTGTGAAACCTAGATGGTCGCGATAAAAAGAAATAGATACATTGATATCAGAAACGTTCAGTCCGATATGGTCAAGGAATGCTGCCATAGAATATGAGAGAATATATTAGAGTTTAAGCCTATCTTTATAATTTAGAAGATATACTTTCAATTGCTATAAGTGCCAGCTCTTCGGGGGGAAGTGAGGCATCTATTCTTTTGAATCTTTCCGGTTCTGCCAGCATAATTTTTTCGAATGCATGATGGACTTTTGTAAGGAATGGAACTTGTTCAAATTTGTTTGTTGATCCGCTTCTTTTAGCCCCTATTGTTGGCGAAATATCAAAATATAAAGTTAAATCGGGCATTAATGTCCAGGGTTGATGGATGTTCTTTAGATACGTGAGTGGGTCTGGCAGTATCTTATCTAACGAGACTGATTGATATGCATAACGAGAATCTATATAGCGATCTGAAATGACCAAAGATCCAATTTCTATTGCTGGGAGGATTGTATTGTGTAAATGATATGCATGATCTGCCATATATAAGAATAATTCTGATAAAGGATCTGCATCAGAGGTCAGGATAGATCTATTAACTGCTTCCCCATACCAAGAACCAGTAGGCTCTGAAGTGAATACTGCTTTTGGAAAAGCTTTACGTAACGCTTCAATTGCCGTGGTTTTTCCGCTGCCATCTATTCCTTCAAGAGTGACTAGCATACGGCATATTAATCTTGAAAAGGGTTAATTCTTGTTCATCCTGTTCAAGAAAGATATAATTATCGATTTTAGAAATTTTTGAAGTGAATGGAAGATTTTGTGATATTTGAACAGGATGATAGATTTAATTAGAAAAGTATTAGTTGAGTTATAGGTTACAATTGAAGAAGAAGAATTATGAAGATTATAGTTTTAGGAGGTACGGGTTTTATCGGTAGAAAACTTTGTGATAAATTAGTTGGAGAAAACTACGAGGTATTTGCAGTGGGTAGAAATGATAATTGCACAGATATTAGACAGGAGATTGAATATATTCAAGGGGATATAAAGGACTACCAATTTCTAAAGAAAAATTTTGATGGCATGGACATAGTAGTTAATCTTGTTGCGTTATCGCCATTGTACAAACCAAAAGGCGGAGGTATAGAGCATGAAAATACACATAGAAAGGGAACTGAGAATGTAGTTCGTGCTGCTGAAGAATGCGGGGTTAAGAAAATAATTCATTTGAGTGCAGTTGGTGCAGATCCAAATGCTGTGACTTGTTATTTATCTGCAAAGGGAAAGGCTGAAGAAATAATAAAAAAATCCAATGTTAAATGGGTTATATTTCGTCCGTCTGTTGTGTTTGGAAAAGGCGGGGAATTTGTATCTTTTATAGAAAAAATAGCCCCGCCATACATTACTCCATTGCCAGGTGGTGGAAAGATGTTATTTGATCCTATTTGGATTGAGGATTTTGTACCATTAATTGTCCAATCGATTCAAAAAAATACATACGATATGAAAATATTTGAAATAGGAGGTCCAGAGATAATGAGTATGGCCCACATTACAAGGTTAATACACTCTTCAAAAGGTAGATGGTGTAAGATTATTCCGCTGCCAATGAGGATTCAAAGAATATTTATGGAGATTGCTGAAAAAATTCCTGCGATTCCGTTTGGAATTGACCAATATAGATCGCTGGGAGTAGAAGTTACAGCTAAGAGAAATGCAATAGAAGAATTTGGAGTTGTGAAAGAAGACCTGGTAACATTTAAAAATTATCTGTTCGAAGACAAATGAAGAGTTTGTAGATGATTGCGGAAAACTAGTCAGACATACGGCGCACTTAAAAATTTAATGAAGACCCTTAATTTTAAAACAAGGTGCCGCTTGGGTTCGTTTTTTGGTTTATATTCGAAGACAAATACGTGTGAAAAGTCTATCAAAAGGTTTATTCAGATATATAAAGTGATTTGTTGGTACAGGAGAAATAAGGGAACATGAAACTCGCATTAATTGGATTTGGTCAGGCAGGAGGGAAAATTGTAGATAAATTTTTGTGGTACGATCAGCAAACTAAAAGTAATATTGTTAGAGAAGCTATTGCAATAAACACCGCGAAGGCTGATTTAATGGGTTTGACTTTGGTCGAGCCTAGTCAAAGGATATTGATCGGTCAAGAGAGAGTCAAAGGGCATGGAGTTGGTGCAGATAATGAATTAGGTGCTAAGATTGCAGAAGAGGGGCTAGATGTGATGCAGAACATCATTGACAAGATACCCACTCATGAGATAGATGCTTTCCTCATAGTGGCTGCCTTGGGAGGAGGTACTGGATCTGGAGGAGGCCCTGTATTGGCGAGGCATTTGAAAAAATTGTATACGCAGGAACCAGTTTATGGTTTGGGCATCATCCCATCAATAGATGAAGGAGGTATATACACACTAAACGCGGCACGTTCATTCCAAGCTTTTGTTAATGAAACGGATAATTTACTTGTGTTCGATAATAATGCGTGGAGAGTTGGTGGAGAATCAGTTGAAGGAGGGTATGAAACGATAAACGAAGAAATAGTGAGGAGGTTTGGAGTTCTATTTGGAGCGGGAGAAATTCAAGATGGAAATCAAATTGCAGAATCTGTTGTTGATTCGTCGGAGATAATTAATACGCTAGCAGGAGGAGGCGTTACCACTGTAGGATATGCTGCTGAGAGCGTTCCAGTATCTAAAAAACGGAGCAGCATATTGTCAAAAATACCGTTGAGAAGATCCAAAGTGTTCAAAGATGAAACTAGTGATACGACGAATAGGATTACTAGCTTGATAAGGAAAGCAACATTGGGGAGATTGACACTTCCATGCGAAATAAATGGGGCCGAAAGGGCACTTGTTGTTGTTTCAGGACCTCCGGAGTACTTGAATAGGAAAGGAATAGAAAAAGGAAGAAAATGGATTGAAGAGCAGACAGGAAGTATGGAAGTTAGAGGCGGAGATTATCCCATACAAGGTGAAGATAAAGTTGGCGCAGCGGTCATGCTTTCTGGCGTCACCAACATACCTAGAATCAAAGAGTTACAACGTGTTGCTATTGAAGCTAAAGCAAATATGGCAGATATAAGCGCGCAGAGTGAAGCAAAACTGAAGGAACTTATGGAGGATGGTACAGATGAACTGGAACCATTATTCTAGATTACTAGTTTCAGTTCTTATTGGAATTTTGTTTATAGGGGGCATAGCGGGGGCAGTGAGTGTGACTCAGAGCGGGGTTGGAGAATCAGAAATTGGAAGCGATGTGATTTTTGAAGCCACTATAGAAGAACTCTATGTTGCAGATTCCAATCCTATAGAAATTTGGACCCTCAGAGGAGAATCGGATCTAGAAAATACAACTTGGACCATAACAGAGATTAATGCTGCAGATAAAGAGATTTCAGATGGCAAGAAGGTATACACAGGGGGATTTTTTCACCATGGTGTTGATCTAAACAGTTCTGTGGTTAGGCTTAATATTGAGATTGCAGGGACGATTCCAGAAGTAACAAAATGGGAATATAATCCAACAAATGAAGTGAAAGTTGCAGAATTTCATCAGGTCAGATTAGGAGGCACAAGTGAATCTATTGGAATTATAAATATAGCCGCATATACTATTCAAAGTAAAACTGCCCGGGATGCGATAGAGTTGGCCGAGTCTTCTATAGCTATTTCAGGAGGGGATAAAGATGCAGAAAAAACACTAGAAAATTCTATTTCTGCATATAATGTAGGGAACTTTGTTAATTCTAATGATTTAGCAGTTCAGGCTGGAGAAAAGGCTGCCATAACAGGTGAAGAAAGAAAAAGGAATAAAAACCTAATAAGTATATTTGGAGTGATATTAATTATAGGAATCGGGATTGGGGGATTTGCATGGTACCGATCGACACAGAACAAAAGTAGACTTTAATGCAGGTATTTATACCATTTTCTCCAGATAATCCTAAAACTAGATTGTCAGGTTTATTGACTAAAGAAGAACGCGTAGAATTTGCTTTGGTTATGCTTGATGATGTTATAAATGTGGTTGAATCTGCAGGTGGAATTCCAATATTATTATCAACAGAATTAGTTGCGAGAGATATAGAAACCATAGTAGATGAAAGGCAACTTTCTGTTGCTGTGAATAGCATAATAGAGAATTCTAAGATGCCTATTGCCATTGTGATGGGAGATTTAGCAATAGCCACCTCTGAGAATGTAAAAAAATTGATTGATGCAAGTGGAGAGATTGTTATGGTACCTGGCAGGTGCGGTGGGACTAATGCATTTGTAACATATAGATCAGATTTCAGAGTTGACTACCATGGTACTTCGTATCTAGATCATATTAGTATAGCAGAAGAAATTGGTGCAGAAATTAGAGAAATAGATTCATTCAGATTATCAACGGATATCGATACTGAAGAAGATTTGATAGAGATACTAATTCATGGAAATGGTAAATCTAAAGAGTGGTTGATTGATGCTGGGTTTTATTTAGATATAAAAAATGAAGCGGTAAAAATTCTACGCAGGTGAAAGGATTCCAATATTTCATTTGGTAGTTTGATGGACCGCATAGTGATATCTTTTTATGTTTGGCAATGGAACCCTGTGTAGGATGGCAATAGAGGTAGGAGAGAGTGGGTTGGAAATAGAATTTTCAGAGAAGGATATTAGAGACATAATATCAGTGGAACCAGGTGACATAGAAATAGCAAATGAATTGACTTATGTTAAGAATGTGTTCATACCTTTGACAACGGCTTGTAGATATACATGCACCTATTGTACTTACTTTGATCCCCCTGGAAAAGCTTCGTTACTTGGCCCAGAAGAAGTTAAAAATATTATTGAAATGGGGATGAAATTTGGTTGTACAGAAGCATTATTTACATTTGGAGATGATCCAGACGATAGGTATGTTGAGATCTATCGGAAATTAAAAGAGTTAGGTCATGAATCTATGCATACGTATCTTAGAGAGATGTGCGAAATGAGTCTTAAAGAAGGAATGCTACCTCATTCGAATCCGGGCGATCAAACTATGGATCAGATGGAAGAAGTGGCTAAGTTAAATGCTAGTATGGGGGTAATGCTAGAAACAACTGCCAAAGTTAAAGCACATTCTGGTCCACGGAAAAAAACTCCGGAGCAGAGACTTGGGACATTAAAAATTGCAGGCGAACTAAAGATACCATTTACAACAGGAATATTAGTTGGAATTGGAGAAAGTGAGAGAGATAGAGTTGAAAGTCTTCTTGCGATTAGAGAAATAAATGATATGTACGGACATATTCAAGAAGTAATCATCCAGCCAGTAGTCAATAATAGTAGATGGCGGGGAGGAACTCCATTGTTAGAAGAAATGAGACGTGTTGTGAGAATGGCTCGTTATTGTTTGCCTTCAGAAATATCGGTGCAAGTGCCCCCAAACATAGCATCTGTTAAGAAATTTATTGATTGTGGAATTGATGATTTGGGAGGAATTTCTCCTATAACTATAGATCACATAAATCCAGATTATTCTTGGCCAGAGTTACAAGGTTTAGAATCGATGGCAGATGAAATGGGGATTAAACTGAAAGAAAGACTCCCAATTTATAATCGTTTTTGGGAAGAAGGGGGTTGGGTTTCAGAAGAAGTTAAAAGTGTCATAGAATCAGAAGGAACAGTTGGTCAGAAGTATAGAAAAATACTATCAAGTTGAACTAACTAACTCGTTAAAAATGTGATTAAATTTAGAACATTGGAGTTCCATTCGCTCGAGGACCAAGAGATGGGCCGAAGGGTGGATTGTCTGTATCTATCTCTATTATTCGGTCATAGGTGGTAGTTCGTTCTGCGGGAATTCTTCCGATGGTAGAAATCATATCCACATATTCATTAAAGCTTCTAAAGCATCCGAATTGGCCCCCTGCCCTGGTGGTGATTTCTTCGGATAAAAGTGTCCCCATGAAATCATCTGCCCCGCAAGAAAGCATCTTGAGGCCTTGTGAATTTCCAAATTTTACCCAAGACGATTGTATATGGTCAATATTATCTAGGAAGAGTCTAGAAACAGCAATCATCAATTCATCTTCGTCGGGAGTTGCTCCTGATGAAACAAGACCAAGCTTGTGTAAAGGTGTATTTGGATAAACAAATGATAGAGGTACAAATTCATTTATCAGTCCAACCCTATCTTGAAGATCACGAACGACTTTGAGATGCATCGCACGGTGCATTTCATTTTCAACATGCCCATACATGATAGTCGCAGTTAGAGGAATTTTTTCTGCTGCTGCAGCTTCCATGGCATCTACCCACCCTGAAGAAGATATTTTTCCAGGGCATATGATATCTCGGACTTCATCCACTAGTATTTCGGCTGCAGTTCCAGGGACTGATTTTAAACCGGATTGTTTTAATTTATGATATACATATCGGTAATCCCATTCGGTCCCTCTTTTAGCATGGTATGCTTCCTCAGGGGTTATAGAATGAATATGGACTTCATCTACATCCATGGCACGAATTTGGTCACAGTAATTCCCAGGGTCGATGTCATAATGTTTTGAAGATTTATAGTGTATTTTGTCGTGGAGTTCTGGAGAATTTTCTAAAATTTCTGTATGTTCTGTGTCAAGGACTAATGCAGGATGCAATCCAGAAACCGAACATACTTCTGAAATCCCCAAATCTAGTGCATTATCAACTGTTTTTCTAGAAGTTTCAGGGGTTTTTGTGAAACCTCCATGGGGTTTGTTATTTTTTTTCTCGAATAGATATGCAGAATCTTTAAAATTGCAAAATAGACATCCTGTGTTGCAAGCTGTAGTGATATTATTGTTGAGATTGGCAACGAAAGTGACAACTTCGCCTACAGTTTCTGCTCTCCTCTGATCTGCAGCTTCTAGAACTTTTTCTTTCCGGATAAGATCAATTCCATTAATTTCAGTTCCAGTAGTGAGCAGTTCCACCGCATCGTCTACTGAAAGTCTAACCCCATTACGGGCGTTTTCTAATGCGTTTTCAAATGACTGGTCGGTTTTTGGGAGATTATCGAATGGGAAAGATACTCTAGATGTGGCGGCCATTCTGTGTATTTTTATGCACGTCCAGGTTAAAAAATGGTCGACTATGGCCGATAAAGATATGGAATGGTTAATTCAAAAAAGAAAGATATGAGGTCACAGGGTTTTATAGAAAATATATGGGATCTGTTAAAAAAACTATAGTTAAAAAAGAAGCAGAGGGGGGCGTGCTTGGAATAGGATCGTTTGTATTCAGTGACAGTTATTCTATTTTTGATTGGGGGAGGATGCCTGATGAAATTCCGAATAAAGGCGCTTCTATTTGTTTTATGGGCTCTCATAATTTTGAATTGCTAGAGCGAGAGGGAATTGAAACGCATTACAAAGGGGTAATTGAAAATGGAGAAATAATTGAAATAGGAAATGCTAGTTTCCCTCCAAATGAGATGGCCATTGATATAGCAAGAGTTCCAGAATTGAATTACGCATATGGAAAATATGATTATGGAAAATATTATGAGGACGCAGGAGAAAATTATGTAATTCCACTAGAAATTATATTTAGGAATACAATTCCAATAGGATCTAGTTTACGTGGGAGAATGAGTCCAGAAGAATGCGGAATTGATTTGAGAAATTGGCCTGATAAAAATATACAATTGAAGAATCCCATAGTTGAGTTTTCAACAAAATATGAAGACCAAGACAGATATTTACAACGAGAGGAGGCTGAAGAGATAGCTAGAGGTGAAAAGAATATTGAAGAGATGGAGGGGATAGCACTAGAAGTAAATAACATAATTTCCAAAAAGAGTGAAAAATCAGATATGATTCATCATGATGGTAAAATAGAATGTATCTGCTCAAATGGAAGAATTATTGTTGGAGATATTGTAGGAACACTTGATGAAAATCGATTTGCATACAAAGATCAAATGATATCAAAAGAAATTCTGCGACAATATTATATTAATAAATATTCTGAATGGGTTAAATTAGTTTTGGAGGCCAAAAAAAATGGAGAGAGGGATGAAATAGACAACTGGAGAAATGAGATGAAAATTGACCCTCCAAAAATTCCTGATAATGTGATAAAAACTGTTTCTGATATGTATTCTTCCGCGGCAAATGCATACACTGGTATTTCTATGTTTGATTCGCCTGATTTAGATGAAATTATAAAAGATATAAAATTAATTGAATGATAAAAAATAAATAACAGATTAAGTCGCAAATGTTTTTCTTGTAGAGGGCTTTTTCGATGTATGGGAACCTATGATTCAGAAGTGATTGTGGGTTTGAAAGATGGAGTGTTAGATCCAGAAGCCGAAACAATCAAACGTTCTTTGGAAAGATTGGGTTATGATTTGCAATTTATTAAATCAAAGAAATTATTTGAAATTAAACTCGATGCTGAGTCTAAAGAAGATGCTGAGAAGAAAGTAAATGAAATGACAAAGAGATTATTGGCAAATCCAACTATCCACGAATATAAAATTGAGATCTTATAAATGGCTATTGCAGTGATTAAATTTGGCGGGTCTAACTGTGAGAAAGATACTGTTAGAGCACTTTCTTATTTGGGAATTGAATCTAAAATAGTTTGGTATAAAGAAGAAATTTCTGAAGATACAGATGGAATAATTATTCCAGGAGGATTTTCATATGGAGATTATCTTAGAGCAGGGTCTATGGCATCAATTACTCCGATAATGGATAGCATCAGATGTTTTGCTGAAGATGGAATACCAGTAATGGGTATTTGTAACGGTGCTCAAATTAGCTGCGAATCGGGTTTGACTTCAGGTTTATTTACTACTAATAAATCGTGTCGTTTTATATGTAAAAATGTATATATAAGGGTTGAAAATATAGACACAATATGGACTGAAAAATATGAAGAAAGAGAAGTCATTCAAATACCAATTGCCCATGGTGAAGGGAGATTTGAAATTCGAGATGAAGAAATGAAAATTATGGAGAAGGACGATAGAGTACTATTCAGATATTGCGATGAAAGTGGCAGGATAACAGATGAATCTAATCCAAATGGTTCCAAAAATAATATTGCCGGTATTTTAGGTGACAAAAGTAACATCGCAGTTATGATGCCCCATCCTGAGAGGGCAACATTGCCAGAATTACATTTGACAGATGGGTCTAAAATACTTCAGGGTTTTCTAAGATAAAGAAAGTAATAGACCACCGTATTATATGAAAATTAAGAAGACAGAGGTAGGTTATACCCAAATTCGTTTTCCAATACAAAGTTCCAGGTTTCTCTGCAAGTACAGTGAAGTTCAGAGAATACGGATGGGTCTTGGCGGATATTAAAGTCTTTTATTGCATTGAAAACTTTTTCATCGCAGGAACCGCAATTGTGGGGACCTCTTTTTGATCCAGCCCCTACGGGATCGGATACGACAGTGATCTTTGATTTTATTGTGTCGTTTAGTACTTTGGTCACGGACCATAGCCATGGTGGCCTGTATCCACGAGAGAAATAGAGTTGCTCCACCAGAGTATGACGGTGTACATTGGAAGGGTTCATTGAGACAGTATGCGCATAAGGACTAACTATATTAATAGAATCAACCATATCCTGTAATGATTCTGACTCAGATAGAAATGGAGGTTTTAATAACAAATATGCTTTTATTCCGGCACCAGAATCTTTTGCTATATCACTTGCTGAAATGAAATCTTGAAAAGTAAAATATTTATTAATGCAGTCTTGACGGATGCGATCAGATGTGGTTTCTAATCCGATTGCTATATCTGTTTCTAATCCTTCACTGGTAAAGTCTAGAATTTTAGATTCTTCAATGAAATCTGGAAGACTTTCAACAACCATTCTGTCCCGATTCGAGAATATTTTAGCGATAGATTTTCTTGTTTCTTTTGGAATTTCTCGTTCGTCCAAGAACGATCCTGAAGTATAGATTTTTACCTGACCGCAGAAAATATTTTGTTCCTTTTCGTAAAGTAATGCAGCATGGACTTGGGAAAGTAGATCTTCATGTGAAACGACACCCCCAGTTACAGATTCTGCCACATACCCGCACATGGTACATCCTCCAGCCCTGGCCCATCTACAGCCACCAGTATTAAGAATAATTGTTAAAGAATCATGTATGCCAGATGGCGTATTGTCCTTGTCTATCCAAAGCCTAGTCGGTAATTTTGGATCATAAGTAGCTTGATTATTAGAACGTAATTCGCGCATCGTGATGTTATGAGCATCCATACCTTTGTTGAGTTCATAGACATCGAGAGATGGTTGGCTCATAGTTATAGGTTTAAAGAGACTGTAGATGTAAAACTGGAGCGAATTAGACGAATCGATTTTAAATTGAATAATGTTTATTGAGATTATATTTTATGTTTAAAATAAAGTTCTACTAAATTAGGTTCAATTTACCGGAAAATACTACTTACAGGAGTTCTATTAAAGGGCATGGAAGGTAGAGAGCAAGAAAAAAACAAAAGATTGAACATCCCGGATGAGGCGTGGGATGAATATATAATTGATGCGGATTTTCATTTGAACTTGTTTGATAAAAAAGAATATTTAGAATATATTTCAGACCATAGAGTGAGGAAAAAATTAGAAGTTGGAGGGATACCTTCAGGAGTGACTGGGGGATGGAATTTTCCATACGCACATCACATTACTGATTCATTAAATACACAAGGTGTAGCACTGACTGCTGGAGAAATAGAAGGCCTGAAAAAACAGTATGCAATTGATGCAGTTATAGTCGGACCTGGTATGATTAATCTTCCAACTGCTAGATATCCAGTTATTAAAAATGCCATAGTTGAAGCATATAATAATTATTTGGTAGATAAAGTAATTGATGTAGAAAATGGAGTTTATGGATTGGCAATAATACCTCAATGGGACCCTCAAGCTTGTTTGAAAGAGATTGATAGAATAAAGGACACAGAGGGAATTGTAGGATTTCAAGGTTGGTATACTCCGCAAACGTTGTTTGGAGCTATGGAATATGATGAAATGTATGAAGAAATGACAGATTTAAATTTACCACTAGTGTTGCATGGTAGTGGATTTACATCAAGATTTGATATGATAGGAAATTCTATGAAATCAGTGGTAGAAGCACTAACACTTTCATGGACATACAATGCCATGGCCAATGTATTAAATCTAATTTTCACAGGTACTTTTGATCGCCATAAAAACTTGAAAGTGGTAATTCAAGAGGCAGGTACAAATTGGGTTCCTTTTGCATCTTTAAGGGCAGATGAATGTTATTATGCCCTTCCAGAAGATGTTATGCTTAGTCAAAGAATGTTTGAAGATGGGAGGGAATATTTAGAACTTATGCCAAGTGAATATTTCCATAAAAATATGTACTATACAACGCAACCAATAGCACTTCCAAAAAATCCAGAACATGTAAAATCTATGTTTGAAATGTGTCATGCTTCTGAAACATTTTTGTACTCTAGTGATTGGCCACACAATACTTTTGACCCCCCAAATTGGTTGTTCAATAACAGAGGTATAGATAGCGATATGAGATCTAGAATATGCCATGGAAATGCACAAGAAGTTTTTGGTATATAGTTAAAATGCGTGAAAAAATAATTGGGAAATTTGAGGATTTTCCAGAGGGGAAAGGTACGGGTGTTAAATTGGGGGGACTTAGGATTGCTGTGTTTAATATAGAAGGGAAATTGTATGCCATACACGATAGTTGTCCACATAAACAGGCCCCGTTACACGAATCAGGGAGTAATAGATACAATAGTGACAAATGCGGGGGTGCTTATCTGGGAGAAGTAGATATAGAATTGAAAACCGTGAAGTGCCCATGGCATGGGCTAAGATTTAATCTTGAAACCGGAGAAAATCCCGTTTTGGGCAGAAGAATTCCAACTTATGAGGTGATAGTCAAGAGGAGTGGAGAAGTCGCAGTAGTAGTTTAATATTTTTCAACATGGCGGACGTCAACAGCCACTCCACGGGTGCTTTGTTCCATTTCGGGGCCATTCATTACTGCCCGTCCTACAGCGAAAGCCATTGGCCCACTTACTATCACCTCATCCCCAGATCTTATTGTTTCTGATGCACTAACCACCCCAGGTGCTAGTACACTTCCCTTGGGAACAAACTTATCTATTATAACAGATTGGACTGGTAAATTAGAATTTTTTAATTTATGTGCCCCGTGTAAAGTTAACGAAAATAGCCCATATTCAGGGATTAAAGTTGCAATTTGATTTGTGTCGAATATACGCTTGGGGAAGAATTTTCCTTTAAATGTGCAATCCTTGAACAATATATTTCCAGCCCCCTTTCCAAACTGATAATCTGCAATTGCATAGGCCATATTAAGCATTCGTGTATGACGGGAAAAAGAAGATTCTGAAGATAGAGATTTGGATAATTTTTGTAAAGAACTAGATGAAGTTGGGTGGTCTTCCACGGTGTATTCAACAGGTATATCTAAATTTTTAGTTGCTATTTCCACAATAGTTTTGTAGCCCCCAGGAGGAACATGGGCTATAATTTTAGGGTAAGAATTAAATTCTAGATATTGAGATAAAATATTAGAGACAGTATCTATTTCGGTTGGACTCCAGTTTCCGGTTACTGTTGTATCGTAATGTTGTGCAGGATATGTCATCTCTAGCTCTTGTGGAATTATTCCTAGTGGAGATGAAATGGAGATTTTATGTGCCTTGAAATTGATTGATTGGTGAAAAAATCTGTGGCTTTTGGATTTGGAATAAGGTTTTTTTGAAGAACAAGGGACTAAAACTAAAGGTACCTGGAAATTATTTTTGTATCTGTTAATAACACGGTTTTGAAATCGGAGGACTTCGATCCTATTCATAGAATCATCGGTGGTAGATATGAAATTTTTTCGACGCGAAATTGGAGTTCTTTGTTCTAAATATAAATGATCTGAATCCACATAACGGAAGGCTGCAGTTAACCAAGTACTGTGTCGTATTTGTCCTTCTAAATATTCTCGAAGCGTATTGGATTTAATATGGTTTTTTACCAGATTTAATTCTGATTTTAAAGTATTGACATTATGCTCAACGCAATCTAAATTGGTAAGACCACTACTATGAGAAGAACATATTGAGCAAGAGCACGGTAGATCATCCATGGAGTCTATTGGATAATGTCCGGTTGGGAGCAAATACTGTCCTTGAAGACCTAGTAAAACTGCATTTGTAGTATCGAATAAATCCACTCCCATGTAAACTAAAAATGCTATGTTTTGAGGAGTTGCAATTGCGGGTGTGTAAAGTAATGAATCAGAAGGTATAGACATCCTAGTTTGAATAATTTCCGTGGAAAAGTTTTTAGGAGATCCATTGATGGACTGAGATGTTGAAAGAACATATGCGTCGGTGCCTAAATTGGAAGCAGTTCTTGGGGAAATCACTGAAGCGGTTGGGTGATCTAATTTTTGTGGTTTTATAAAGAATGCATTTTCAATTAGAGGCCCAGTTCCTGAAGGAAAATTTCTATAAGGTAGTATGGAAAGTTTATCAGAGGATTCTATGGAATTGACTTCTTTATCCGTAGCCCAAGAACTTTCAAGAGTGTGAATGAAATCGTCGCATAAAGCTGGTGTTTGTATAGGATCAGATAATTTGAGTTCGCCCAAACGTGCAGTTCCGTCTCGTTGGATGATCTCGAAATATTTAGTCATTGGATATCAATTTTAAGATTATATCGATACATATAGGTGGGAATGTTATTAAAATCATTTTATATTGATGAATTGATAATTTTAAGATTGGGAGGGAGAGTTTCTAGAATTTGTTTTGGCCAATTCGTGTGAGAAAAAGTAAAGTTTGTGTCTGGATGGAGTTCCACGAGAATTGAAATTCCATTCGCAGCGCGTTTAAGAGAGATAAAATCAGGTTCTAGAGGGATTTCTGCAGTTATAGGATAAGTTTGAGAAATTCCAATTGGATAAGGTCCAAAAGGTGGTTTTACGTGCCAAACTTCATTGTGAGAATCTGATGAAAAACAAGAATGATCTGTGGTTAGAAGGACATTGGAATCTACTTTGAAACGATGGATTCGATTGTGATATCTCAAGACTTCTGGACGAGAAGAACTTTCAAGTGAAACGCAAAATAGAGTTTTCTTTATAGCAGGATCTTGACGTTCTATCTGGGATGAATGATTGATCAGTGCCCTATACCCATCGATCATTGCCGGATGAGACTTCGATCTTATATCAACTAGATCCATTAGAGATCCTTCTTTGATGGCAACTTTAATTCGTTTTAATTCTTCAAAGCTAACATATAGATTGTGTTCTGCGATTAAAGATTCGCGTTCTTTTGATGGCAAAGTACGGATTTCAGATGGGGAATAGATTGAACAAATAGGACAGGAACAGGGAAAATGATCCAGTGTGGATAATTGTTCAGTTCCTTGAACAGTTAAATAAGACCCACGTCTGGCGTATAAAGCGTATGCTGCGGAGTCAAATAGATCACATCCAGCTGCTACTGCAGAAGCAAACATCATAGGATGACCTGCACCAAATAAGTGAACAACCGCGTCCAATCCTAGACCTCTCTTTGTTGCCATAATTATATTAATTAAATCGCGAAACCTATATTGTGTGAGTAATGGCACAGCAGCACCTATAGGGAAAATATCAAAGCCCAAATCATATGCTTCTCTGGCTGCTATTTCGCGTAGATCTAGATGAGTCGATCCCTGGATAGGAGCAGATATGAGCATTTTACTATTGGATAAAAATTGAGATGAATTCAAGCGGTCGAAAGTGGTTTTCAATTCATTTTTTGCTATGAGATGGGGAACATCTGGAGGGGTAGGTATATCCAGAGGTGTTGCTATATCCGAACCGATGTCATTTTGGAATTGAATTATTTCATTTGAGGTGACATCTATGCTCCCATATTCTGCAAGTTGAAAAGAACCTGAATCGGTCATGATAGCACCTGGAAAATCTAGAAATTTATGCAGGCCTTTTTCTAATGCTTCACTCCTAAGACGATCGTTTTTGTATATGATGTATGAATTTGTGATTAAAATTTGGGCTCCAAATTTTGAAGACAAATCAGCGGGAGAAATTGTATGTATTTTTGGATTTATAACAGGAAGTAAGTTTGGAGTTTCAATTACTTTATTTGACCGAGGTATTTTGAAATGACCTATGCGCCCATTGGCATCACAAGAATCGATTTCGAAAAGCCCTTGAGTCATGCGATTAAAAGCCTCCTTTGTGAGTAGCTAGATAGAATAATATGCCAGTGATTAGTTTTCCGTCAGATATTTTTCCATTAAGTATTGATTGATACAAAGATCGGATATTAATAATACTTGTTTCTATGAATTCATCCAGATCTAGATGTTGATCTGAGGATTTTGAACACATTTCAGCTATGAAATAAGATACAGTATTGTTTGAAAATCCACTTGAAAATTTAATTGTGGCTAGAGGAGTCATGTTATCAGTTGTGTATCCAGTTTCTTCCATTAGTTCTCTTTTTGCTGAAGAAAAAAGAGTAGTATCTTTTGATTCTACAGTCCCAGAGGGCAGCCCATAAGACAGATGGCCTACGGACTGTTTCCACTCATGGATAACAATTAATTCTTCATCGGATATGAATGGGAGAATTGCAACACTATGAGGCACATCTATATGGTCAAAATTTGTTTTAGATTGGTCAGGTAAAAGTACTTGATCTTGTATTACTTCGAACCCGGGGCATGTATATACAGTTGAAGAAGACAGAGTAGACCAGTTTAATCCATTGTTCATCTGGACTACATAAGTGGGTATGGACCAAAAATAGTTCGTAAAAGTGCAATAGAACAAACGAGAAGATAGATAAACAATAAAAGACAATTATACAATAGTTAAAATGGGAAATGATAAAACCACAGTAAATATTGATGTTGGGGGGACGTTCACAGATGGTTTTTTTACAGATGGTCAGAAGATTGCTACTGCGAAAGTACCTACCACAAGTCATGAACTTACTGTTGGATTTATAGAATGTATTGAAATTGGCGCAGATAAATTAGGAATGGACATTTCATCTTTGTTGGGTAAGGCAGATATAGTTCGTTTTTCTACTACAATGGGAACGAATGCCATCATAGAAAAAAAAGGAATGTGCATTGGATTATTAGTGACATCTGGGCGAGAAAATAGACTTTATTCGGTTGAAAATGAGTCGAATGTTACTGATTTTTTTGTTGATAGAGATATGGTAGAGGGAATAAATGAAAAAGTGGATATAAATGGAAAATTAATAGCAGAACCAGATATAAAACAGACTTTGTCTGCTGTTAAAAAATTACAGGAATCCGGTGCAAGAATGATAGTGATTGCTTTGGAAAATAGTTATCAGAATAATTCTAATGAGAAATTAGTTAAAAAAATAATTCAAAAAGAATATCCTCGACACTATCTCGGTTCCGTTCCAACATTGGCCTCTTTTGAGGTTTCTTCGAGGCCAGATGATTATCGTAGGCTGAACACAGTAGTAGTTAATGCATATATTCATCGACCTATGAAAGTATCATTGTATAGAGCAGAAGATAAAATTAGATCTCTTTCATACAATAAACCTCTATTTATAGGACATTCTAGTGGAGGGGTTGGAGGGGTTGCTAAAACTAGAGCGATAGATACACTAAATTCTGGCCCTATAGCGGGTGTTTTTGGAGTAAAATCTCTATCTGAAACATATCAAACTAATATAATTGGTGCAGATATGGGAGGAACTAGTTTGGACCTAAGTGTTGTTAAAAATAAAGAACTTCCATTTGAATTAAGTCACATAGTAGAAACGTTACCAACCCATATTCCAGCAATAACAGTCAAAACTGTGGGCATAGGAGGTGGATCAATTGCTAAAATGGAAAATGGATCCCTACATGTTGGTCCAGAATCTGTTGGTGGGAATCCGGGTCCAGCTTGTTTTGGAAGAGGGGGAAAAATGGCGACAATAACTGATGCCGATGTCATATTGGGGAAAATAAGTTCAGAGTTTTTCCTTGGTGGGAGATTAGAATTATCGACTGATCGGTCTGAAAAAGCATTTAAAGATAATATAGTTGGGTCACGAAAAATAACAGTAGAAGATGCTGCGTTAGAAGTAATTGAACAAGTGGGATTGAATATTAGAAATGCTATTGGTGAAATGGATACTATGGGGATTGAAACTATTGTCGCTTATGGTGGAGCGGGCCCGATGCACATGACAGAATTGGTCAAATATGATCAGATAAAGAGAATTATAGTTACACCGCATTCCTCCGTATTTTCTGCATTTGGAGAATCTATGATGGGCGTTTCGCATACATATACTAGGCCCCTAATAGAGGGGTCTGATGTTGATAAATTGACTAGAGAAATGGAAATTGAAGCTGGTAAAGATATGCTTGTAGAGGGATTTTCCAAAGATGAAATTAAATTCGATATTGATTTAATAAGTTATGACCCCGTGGAAAGAAAAGATAGTTTTACTGCATTGAATGGAGAGAGGACCAATGATGGTTTGGTCACATTAAGACTTCATGCAAGTGGAGAAATTGGAGAGATAGTATTTGCAAGTGGAAACTATGAGAGTTCAGATCCCAGCCCAGCATATGTTAGAGATAGAGAAGTAATATGGGATGGGGAGAAGATAATGACCCCAGTATTCTTATTTGAAAAATTACAGAGAGGTGCGATGATCGAAGGGCCTGCTATAATTGAATCTTCAGATACAACAATACCAATAGTAGAAAATACTGTTTTTATGATAGATTCCATAGGGAATGGGATTATAGGATCTAAAAAGAAAGACATAATAGATTTTTCTAAGTAAAAATATAGAAAAAATAAATAAATATTGAATTAAAAATTATTTAGTATTGGAGAGATATTGAATTAATTCAACGGGTGTGGAAACAGGAATTGTCCATTCACTAGATAGAATTGTTTTAGGAGGGATGGAATTGATGAATTGATCAAGTTTGGATTGATCTGATGAAAAAAGATTTTCGGGTATCCCAATTCCAAAGGAGATGTTTGAATCAATAGAGGTTGATAAAGATTCGATTGGTGAAGTGGTAGATCCAGTTATGAGGTCGAAACCTAAATTTGCTGCAGCTTTTATATCATTTGGAGAAGTTTGTCGAGTGACAATTGAGCCAGATGCTTCGTAATGAGAAAGGACATT
>CAWVSO010000003.1:0-29257 GCA_963932585.1 uncultured euryarchaeote | reverse complement strand
GCACCTCCTCTCAAAGACTCGAGTAAAGTCATCAACTTGACTGTCACTGTAATTGTCGGTGCTGGTGAGATGTCCGGCGTTGAGTCCAATTAAACCGCAGGCTCCTCCGGTTGTAGTGCTCCCCCGCCAATTCCTTTAAGTTTCATCCTTGCGGACGTACTTCCCAGGCGGCTCGCTTCATGGCTTCCCTACGGCACAGCAAAAGCACGCAGCTTTCGCAACACCTAGCGAGCATCGTTTACGGCTAGGACTACCCGGGTATCTAATCCGGTTCGAGACCCTAGCTTTCGTCCCTGACCGTCGGATCCGTTCTTCTGAGGCGCTTTCGCCACCGATGGTCCGTCTAGGATTACAGGATTTCACTCCTACCCCAGACGTACCCCTCAGATCTCCCGGTCCCAAGTCAAGCAGTTTCCCTCGAGAGCCCACCCGTTAAGCGGGTGGATTTACCGAAGGACTTGTTTGACCGGCTACGGACGCTTTAGGCCCAATAATAGTGATCATCACTCGAGCTGCCGGTATTACCGCGGCGGCTGGCACCGGTCTTGCCCAGCCCTTATTCGTGTATCTTCTTACGATATACAAAAGCGAGGACTTTACGCCCTCGCACTCGGGGTCCCCTTATCGCGCTTGCGCGCATTGTAAAGTTTTCGCGCCTGCTGCGCCCCGTAGGGCCTGGAATCTTGTCTCAGATTCCATCTCCGGGCTCTGGCTCTCACCACCCGTACCGATTATCGGCACGGTGGGCCGTTACCCCACCGTCTACCTAATCGGCCGCAGTCACATCCTATGGCGCCGGAGCATTTCATACTCGCTGCATTCCAGCACTGGAGTACTATCTGTCATTGTCCTCAGTTTTCCGAGGTTATTACAGTCCATAGGGTAGTTTATCTACGTGTTACTGAGCTGTTCGCCACGGGTCTAACCCGTGCGACTAGCATGGCTAAATCGGACCCCGATAGCAATGACCTCTGGCAGGATCAACCAGAATTCCCAGACAAATTGTCTGGGTTGACAAACACTGTTGAAAGTGTCCTCCATTTTTGAAACAGAGGAACTAATCGGGATTCACCGAAACTGTCTATAAGTTTCTATGCGTTAACTTTGGATCTCATCTGTACGGAATGACCGCAGGGGTGAGATCCTCATTTCGATTCCGGGTCTTAAATTTATGACGCTTGATATTAAACTCATCGACTCCCCCTCGCGCATTATGCGTGAGAATGGCTGCCACGGTGAATTAAGTATATTTGACACAGCATTGGCTAAGTAGAATGCGAAAAAAAAGATACAAATTAGAATCTATTCGATTCTCTCAATGCCTTTTTTGGAGACATTTGCTTCAATTAATTCTTTTGGCATCCAGCTAGGAGAGTCTGGTGGAGCAGTTGTTCTCCAGGCCCATGCGTCATAAATATGAACTTTACTGGTACCTCTTTCCCTCATTCTTATTTCAACACGAACAGCACTTCCTTCATTGGCTGCTATTTGAGATAATCTTCGTGCTGCTTTGAGTGCTGCTTGTCTTGGTGTGTTTCCGCTGAACACACTCGTTTCGTTGCCTGCTCTATCCTGAAGAGCAAAATTTCGTTTTCCATCTTCACGTACCATGGTTTGATTTCACCATGGAAAAGGTGATGAGGTCAGGTTATAAACGTGTCGGAGATATAAGCCATACTTGGCCATGTCTTTATATAGTAGTAACAGCGAGGTTGAAAATAATAGGGTTTGGAGGGGAAAAATTTGAAAAAGTGGGTTTTGTTTGAATTCTTTGGTGCTATAGCAAAGATTTTATACGGAAATCGAATGCCGATGCGGGGAGTTCAACTCCATGTTCTGCGAGTACTTTGGGGTGTAGTTCGCCCAACACTCCACATGCCTCTCCATCGATTATAATCGATGCAGTTCTACCAGGTATGAAAGACGGGTGGTTAGTGGGAGGAGTATGAAGTTTTTTGTTGAATTGGTGGCAGAGAAATTGCAATCTGGATTTGGCATCTTCATATGAAGATTGAGAATGTGCAGATACGGCTGCTATCGTATAGATTTCTTCGGCCCCAGAATCCCGATCTGTGTTAATGTATGATGTAAATCCGATTTCTGTTAAATTTTGAGGATATGCCCTGTGAGTATTGTTTTCCAATACAGTTAATAGAGACGGGAGTGTCCAAGTGCGGATGATAGTATATTCTTCGGAATAAGGTTCGATTATCTTTACAGGTTTGTAGTTACCGTAATCATCTGATACACCATCTAGATTCATCTTAGAGAAATTATTAATTTCATTTGTGAGATTAAAGTTTAATAGATCTTCAAATCCGGCCCCAACTAGAATGCGTCTTGCTGTGCGTTCTAGATTTGAATGTGAAGATCTACCTCCGATTGTAGCAACATTGGGGTATCGGGGTTTGAGGTTATCGAATCCAAAAGTCCGCCCTATGTCGTCTATAATATCAAGAGGGTGTAGAACATCGACTCGGTAGGGAGGTATAATGACCTCGTACCCAGGATCTTTGAAATGGGCATCCAATCCAGATCGTTCTAGTAGATCAAGTATAGTTTCTTGAGAGAATTCAGTACCAAGGACTTTCTCTATATGAGAGTGAGTTAAATATTTGGTCTCGAGAGATAAATCGGGTTTAGAGACTGTTGAGTTTTGATGTTTTATCACTATCTCTTCAATTATACCCCCACGAAATTCTAGAGCATAGCAAATTATGTTAAGCATATGATCAATGGTCCACTGATCGGATCCAGTTAGTTCTATGAGAAGATCGCGTGAATCAGTCGTTACTTCTGTTCGAGAGCTATTTATTATAGGAGGGAATGAAAACAACCCAACTGAGTCAAAAAAAGCAGGATATGTTTCATCGTGCTCTAAAAGTTTTTTGTATTTTTTCCCAGTAGGGTGTTCTTCAAGAACTTCCTCGGGGGTGAGTTTAATTTTAAGTCCTAATGGGACAAATGAGTGTTCTGATGGATCAATTGGACGGTATATAATTGTTGATATTCGGTCTGAGTTTTCAATGCCTTTGAGCAAAGATAGATCATGTATACCGATTGATCCTTTTTGTCGGTTTCTTCCAATTGTATCATGAAGTTTTTCTTGTAATTGAATTATGGATCGCAGGGCAGAATCATTAAGTTTAATTCCACGAACTATTGCACCAGTGACTTTTGGACGGCTACATGGGACTGGTGATTTGACCTCGATTTCCCAAGTTGGAGGATTTGTTCGTGGAACGAATACGCCTCTATTGAGACCATAATAATAACGTAGAGAGAATGCAATCCCTTCTATTGAAAGACGGTCTAACCTATCAGGTGCAAACTCTAAATTAAAAGATCCATCATCGCCTTCGCCATCGAACTCAAGACCCAATGTAAATAAATCGTTCTTTAGAACTTCGTTTGTTATATCTTTATCCACCATTTTTCTTAAATCATCTGGATGAACATTTATAACAGGCATTAATACAACACCTCGGTGGATCGAAGTAGTTTCAAATCGCAGGAAGTTCCGTGTATATCTCGAATATCTTCGAACCCATAAATAAGCATTAGAAGTCGTTCGAGGGCCAGCCCCCAAGCCATAACACTGCAATCGATCCCAAGAGGCCTAAGGACCTCTTCTCGGAAGAGACCTGAGTTTCCAATTTCGATTAAGTCACCAGTTCTAGGGTGTTCTCCGAAAATTTCAAAGCTAGGCTCAGTATAAGGATTATAATGAGGTTTGAATTTGAGATTCGTTATTCCAAATTGGCGGTAGAATTCTGTGAAAGTGCCCATTAAATCCCTGACAGAAAGAGTCTCTGCCATGACCCAACCTTCTATTTGAAAAAACTCTAGCAAATGTGTTGAGTCAAGAGTATCATTTCTGTATACTTTTTCAACAGAAAAAAACCTTTGAGGGGGTTGAAGTTTTCCAATGGATGTGCCAGATAGATACCTCATAGATAAAGAAGTAGTGTGTCCGCGAAGGTCTACCCCTCTAGCTACATTTTCGGACCATGGAGAATGGTATCCAGTACCATATTCTCCCACTCCTGTTAAGTGTGCATTTTTTACTTTTTCGACTAGGTCTTTGGGTAAGTTTTTTGCAAGAGGCAAATCTAGAGCAAATTGATCCCAATGAGTTCTAGCTGGGTGGTCTTGTGGCATGAATAAACAATCATTGATCCAAAACTCTGAATCTATATGCGGACCTTCCATCTCTTGGAATCCCATCCCTACAAAAACGTCTTTTACTTTTTCTGCAGTTTCGCGCAAGATATGAGTCCGCCCTCCAAGATGAGGTGCAGTATCGGCTTCTACATTGTATTCAGTATACTCTATGTTTTCCCACTTTCCAGTTGCCAACATTTGAGGTGTTAAGTGAGTCACTTTGTGGGATATTTGGACCCCTTCTTCATGTATCTGAAGTCCTTTTTCAGTTAAAGTTACAAACATATGTGAACGCAGGATTATTTCCAACAAATCTCTACTCTCAAGTCTCTTGAGTAGTTGCGGAGTTATTTCAATTCCATGTTTGATCGAGTCGAGTGCAAGTTGTTCTGAGTCTTGTTCGAGGACTATATTGTTTTCAATGGTTATATTGCCCTGATGGATTTCACCGAATTTTTTCCGGGCGTAATTTGATAATGCTATATTGACTTCTTGTTTCTCTAAGTTTGATTTTTTGATTGCATCTGAAAGATTAAGTTCATTTGTGTTTGTTTTTAGTTTTTTAATCCCTTCGTATAGTCTTAACTCGGGGAGTAAATTTTGATGGTATTTGTCGCCCTCTTTAGTTAATGAAACTTCAGATATTGTAGTTGTTTTAATGGAGATCAAATCTAACTCTTCAAGTGCGAATAAAGCACCCGAAACCTGTTCCAATTTGAGTCCAGTTTTGGTTGTTATTTGAATAGGAGATGTTTCTCCAGTCTGGTTTAAAGATTCGAATATCACTAATTGATTTTGAGGTAGTTTGAGAGTCATTAGGGAGTTGTATTAGTGCTTTTTGTATCGGGGAACAAATTGGACAGAAGAGGCTCTGATTGTATTATTTTATCCTGATGATCAGTTAAGAATTCTCGCATGAGATTTGCAGCTTCTTCTTTGCAATCGCCGCAGAGTCTATTTCCAGTGACACATTCTTTGTGAACTTTCTCTGCATAGTTGTCATCGTCTCCAGATAGCAAATAGGCATATAATTCGTACACAGGGCACTTATCAGGTTCACCACCAATATCACGTTGGAGTTTAGCGGTTTCTCTTCCGCCAGTGATGGATTTTTTTACTTTTTCATATCCTTTTTGAGGATCTTCAAACAAGCTAATATGGCTATCTGGAATAGAAGAGGACATTTTTCCCCCAGTAAGACCGCTCATGAAACGATGGTAGATAGATGAAGGAGGATAAAAGGCATAGCCCCCATGCTCTATTTCAAATTCTCTAACCAAGAGTTCTATGGAGTTTTTATCAGAACCAAAAATGTCTATGTGTTCTTTATAAATTTGGATTTTTCCACTTATTTGATTGCATAATATTTTGAATATTTCTGAATTTGCACGGAGGTTAAGTATCCTTACACGTGGATAAAATTCTTCGCTTGTAGCAGCAAGTAGTTTTACTAGAATACTTTGTCTAGAGGTTGACATGGGTAAATTTGTTTGTACCCAGTTCGATATGTCAGAGCATTGAAGTTTATTGTTATCGCCGGATAGTTTTTCAAATGCCATGTCAAGATGTTCTTTTTCAGCAGGATCAGATTCAAAACTAGCATATGCTTCCGTGACAGAAAATAGACACATTCTAGATGCCAAATCCCGAGTTAATCTTAAATGTGGATCTTGGTCCGGTCCAACAGGTATAACAGTAGGTTTTGGGTTTTGTATTTGAGGATATAGAATATCTGCAGCTTGAGTCAACACGCTTTGAATATGAGAAATCTCAGTTTCACCGGAGAAACCATATATAGACCGCATTTCAGAAAAATTTGTGTGGATTCCAAGTTCAAATGCCAAGTCCTGCACTTCCCGGTTTTCAGACTGCCTATAGATTTCCCCTTTGTCTAGGTCAAATCCTGCAGCCAATAGTGAAAGTACATAATTTCTAGAGTGTCGATCTATTTCATCCCAGGTAAGTTTTCTAGCTGCATGAGCCTCTAGATCTGCGATTAGAGCATAAGCATGACCCCCATTTTTTTGGTGCCAAACTATCTCATCGAAAACCATTTTATGACCTATATGAGGATTTCCAGTTGGCATGAATCCTGAAAGAACTGCGAAGGGTTTTTTTGAATTTATGGCATCTATAATAGAATCGTATCCTCGGTGTCCAAATATAATTCCGCGCCTCATCAAATGATTTGGATCGTTTATTTTGGATAATAACTGATCGAATTTTTCTATCCCGAATTGTGTAAAAAGATCATCGTAATCAGAAATAGTTGAAGAACCCCAGGGATCTAGAGAAACGAACTCTTTGTCCTCGGCTGGTTTATCGTTCATGGTGTTACCCTTTCCACCAAGATCCATCGGATATTGTTATTCCCTTCTGCAATCCCAAAAAGTGTTCGTTTTCTGACTCCTACTGCTAGACGAACATTTAGAGAGATTTCCTGGGTTGAAAAAATATGTTCTTTTTCTAGTACTTTTACTAGATATTCAGAATGAATTGGTTCACCTTGTTTATTGAAATTCTGGTATACTCTGAAATCGGATCCAAATTTAAAACCTGTTTTAGGTAAAAGGCCTTGATCGCGTAAATTTGTGTATATAGTTAGTCTGTGTTTGAAAGAATCGCCTTCTGTTTTGTAGCCTTGTTTGACTATATCTTCATCTATAGATAATGATCCTTGATTATACAAATATGCCGCCTCTACAAGTGATATTTTGATATGGTTAGTGCCAAATAATTCTTGGCCGAAAAAATATATTTTGTGGAGGGACTTGTCGGGATCAATTAATAATACCGAATCGTTTGATAAAATTCCAGATGAATGAGGGAAGGTACTATTATTAGTCCCAATGGGAGTTATTTTTTGTGTATTGAAATAGGTTAATTCGCCTTCATCGTCCACAATAGCCAGAAGATACCCCCCAAGTTTCATAGCAGAAATTTTTGAGTGTTCTCCGACGACTCGGATTTTATATTTTATTCTGCCATCTTTGGGTTTTGTTCCTCGTTCATAGACTATGAGATCGATGTTTTGGTGAGGTTCATGTTTATTTATTTTTTGGAGAGGAGTTACAAAAAAACCCCTAGATCGAAGATCTTGGTAAGTTGAAAAGTGTGAAAAGAAATGCTCTTCTTGAATTGATGTAAATTGGATAAAATTCATTTCATCTATTGAATCTATATCTCCACGTAACAGAAGGTAAGCTGCCTCTATTGGGTCGAGTTCGATCGTGTTTCCTTTGCCAGGGTTCCCGTAACCTCTTGTATCGTGGAATCGTTGTTTTGCATCCCCACCAACTATTACTAATCCTTTGCACAAGTTGCCGTCCATATTGGGAAAATATACTGCCTTGGAGAAAGCCGCTACGGTAATTGCTTATGCCGCCGACGTAGGGTATATGGGAAGAACAGTAGAGAATTGGTTGGAAGCGATATTTGGGAAATGTGGCACAGTGTTTTTGGATAAAGAAATGCAGATTGTCATGCTTGCTGCTGCTGTGGGAATGGCAGGTGTATATATTGTAAGTCCTATCGCGGCAGAAATGACTCTGATATTTGAGATGCCACTGGTGAGAGCAGGAGAGCTCATAACTGCATATACAGTACCTTCTATAATTCTTGTTCCATTGATGGGGATGCTATCGGACAGAATTGGTCGGCGCCATGTCTTAGTATTTGGATTTTTTGTTTTTGGTATTGCAGGAGGTGCTATCGGATTAGTAAATGATTTTTCCACCGTTCTTGTTTTGCGAGTCATACAAGGAGTGGGTTTTGCTGCATTAATGCCAGTTAGTGTGGCGATGATAGGGGATTACTATGCAGATATTCGGGAGGCTACAGCTCAAGGCGTCCGGATAGTGGGAATGCAATCTGTAGCACTTGTAGCCCCATTGACCGCAAGTGGCCTATTGATAGTTTCATGGAGAGCCCCATTTATTCTATATTTTGTTGCTATTTTTGCGGCTTGGTGGACTTGGAGGGTACTCCCACCAGATATCAAAGTTGTGCGGGAACCGGGGGGAATCTACATGTCCAGATTATACAAATCCATGGTTAGGTTGGATATAGCCGCGGTGAGCGTTTCATTCATCATTCGGTTTATGATGTCTTTTGCATTTTTTGCATATGTTTCATTATTAGTTCTAGAAAAATTCCAATACGGAGCGTTCGAAGCGGGGGTGATTGTTACAAGTTATGGTATTTTAACACTTATCGGGGCGGCTCAGTCTGGTCGCCTGATGGCTAGATTTGATCCATTGGTTTTGTTAGGCATTAGTTTGTTCACAACAGGAGTGGGACTGGCAGCTATAGGCGCATCTAGTTCGTTTACTATGTTGATGTTTGCGTTGGTTATTTTTTCAGTGGGTGCAAGTGTCAGTGCACCCATTCAAAAAAGCCTCATGGTGCGGTTTTCACCTCCTGAACTTAGAGGAGGTACTATTTCTACTGCAATGGCTGCTCAAAGTTTTGGCCAGGCAGCAGGTCCATTCTTGATGGGGATTTTACTCTATCGTGGGACGGTTTCAATTACTTTTGTGAGAATTGGGTTGGTTTTGGGAGGGATAGGCCTAATTCTTGCATTTATTATTCGTTTTGCGAGGGGCAGGGAGACTTCTCTATTTATTTAAAGTACCTATGCGTAGGATCTCCATGGAAAAAACAAATTCACCAGTTACTGTAAGGGATTTTAAGTTCAAAGGAGAATCATATAAGATAGCATCGTTGAAGGCACTAGAACAAGCTGGTCTTTGTAATTTGGATAAACTTCCAGTTAGTATTCGAATATTGCTCGAATCGGTATTAAGAAATTCTGATGGAGAAATTATATCTTTTGAAGATGTTAAAAATGCTGCCTCATGGGCCCCCGAAACTCCAGAAGTTGAAGTGCCGTTTACACCGTCTAGAGTGATATTACAAGATTTAACTGGAGTTCCAGCTGTAGTGGATTTAGCAGCTTTAAGATCTGCCGCCCAGAGGGCAGGAAAAGATCCAGGTATGGTCGAGCCTGCAGTTCCATGCGACCTAGTTATTGATCATAGTGTCCAAGTAGACTTCTTTGGATCTGAAGATGCATATGAACGTAATGTTGAATTGGAATATTTAAGAAATGGAGAAAGATATCGTGCATTGAAATGGGCCCAAAATGCATTTTCAGGTTTTAGAGTTGTCCCGCCAGGGACAGGAATTGTTCACCAAGTTAATTTAGAATATATAGGTCAGGTAGTTCATTCGCGAGATATTGGAGGCGAAAAATGGTTGTTACCAGATACATTGGTAGGAACAGACAGTCATACTCCAATGATTGGTGGTATCGGAGTGGTGGGATGGGGAGTTGGAGGGATTGAAGCAGAAGCTGCCATGCTTGGACAGCCTATAACAATGACACTTCCTGAAGTTGTTGGGGTAAGATTAACTGGAGAGTTGCCACAAGGATCGACGGCTACAGATTTGGTTTTATATATAACTGAAATGTTACGCGGGGTGGGTGTTGTGGATCGTTTTGTAGAATTTTTTGGGCCTGCTGTGAAAACCTTGTCTGTACCAGATAGAGCCACTATTTCTAATATGGCACCTGAACAGGGATCAACTATTAGTGTATTCCCAGTAGATGAGGTTACATTAGAATATCTTCGCCTGACAGGGAGAAATGAGGAACATATTGAGTTGGTTAAAGCATATCTAGTTGAGCAGGGTTTGTTTGGAGAGCAAGAACCAGAATATACAGAAATTGTGGAACTAGATTTATCTATAGTTGAGCCTAGTGTTGCAGGGCCTAAAAGGCCCCAAGATAGGGTGTTAGTAAGTGATATGAAGAGTCATTTTGAGAAACTACTAGAATCTGAAATTGGAAAGAATGGAGAAATTAAAAAGACTGAGATTACCATGGGAGATGGGAGAAAAACTTCGATTGGGCATGGTAGTGTAGTAGTTAGTGCGATAACAAGTTGTACCAATACATCTAATCCAACGGTCATGGTTGCTGCAGGTCTTTTGGCCCAAAAGGCTGTTGACATGGGGTTGAAAATTCCACCCCATGTAAAAACTAGTCTTGCCCCAGGGAGCAAAGTTGTTACAGAGTATTTGAAAAAATCGGGATTGTTATCGCCATTGGAAAAACTGGGCTATCATGTAGTAGGATATGGGTGCACAACATGCATAGGGAATGCAGGACCACTACCTGATGCTGTAGAACAGATAATCGATTCTGAGGATTTATGGGCAACAAGTGTGTTGAGTGGGAATAGAAATTTTGAGGCCCGAATTCACCCGAAAATTAAAGCTAATTACCTAGCCAGCCCCCCTCTTGTAGTTGCATACGGGCTTGCTGGAAGAATGGATATTGATCTGAAAACTGAAGCTATTGGGAAAGATCGGGATGGGAATCTGGTGTATTTAGCAGATATTTGGCCTAGTAATGAAGAAATAAATCAGACTGTCAAAGATAATTTAGATCCATCGATGTTCCAGAGTAAATATGCAGAGGTTTTTTCTGGCGATGACAAGTGGGAGAGTCTTTCTGCCCCAACTGGAATGATTTATGAGTGGGATCAAGAGTCCACATATATTCGTGAGCCACCATTTTTCATGAATTTCCCCGACAATCCACCAGAAATTAGAGATATTGAAAATGCACGTTGTTTGTTGGTACTAGGAGATACAGTTACAACAGACCACATTAGTCCAGCTGGACCTTTTGGAACTGATGTCCCAGCAGGTATTTGGCTCTCAGAACAGGGGCTGAAACGCCATGAATACAATACATATGGTTCACGGCGTGGGAATCATGAAGTCATGATGAGAGGAACGTTCGCAAACGTTAGAATAAAAAATAGATTGGTTCCTGGTGTAGAAGGAGGATATACATTTAATTTTATTTCTGGTGAAGAAATGAGTGTGTATGAAGCTAGTAGTCAATATAAAAATTCAGGTGTGCCATTGATTGTTTTGGCAGGGAAAGAGTTTGGTGCAGGATCTAGTAGAGACTGGGCTGCAAAAGGAACTGATTTACTGGGAATACGTGCTACGATTGCAGAGAGTTATGAAAGAATTTTCAGAGATAATTTAGTAGGCATGGGCGTCATACCACTCGTTTTTGAACAGGGAGAATCTATGGCATCATTGGGACTAGATGGATCTGAAGAATTTGATATAAAAGGTTTGGAAACTGGAATCGAGGTTAATCAAAAGTTAAAGGTAATAGCCAAACGTGAGAATGGAGAAATAGTAGAATTTTCAGCCATCACACAAGTTAACACTCCGGCTGCGGTCAAATATATTGAACATGGAGGGATTTTAAACTATGTTCTTCGACGTTTAATCGCGTGAATTATCTATAACAATAGAATTCTTATTCAATTCTAGCTTTTGTTCCGGCCAATAATTCTAGTACTTTTAAGACACCTGAATTCCCATCTCGCCCCATGCCAGTTTCCACCATTGATTTATATAATTCATGGGCCACCATGGTTTGGGGCATTGGCGAACCGAATTCCCTTCCTGCATCGGTGGCTATCCTTAGATCTTTATATTGATACTCTGCGAAGAAACCAGGTTCAAAATTTCCGCGGATCATGTCTGGAGCCCTGTTAGAAAGAGTCCAGCAGCTTGCTGCGCCTCCAGAAATTGCAGAAACAACTGCCTCAATGTCTGCCCCTGATTTTTTTGCTAAGAGTAGTGCTTCGCTGACACCCACCATCTGAGCTGCGACTATTATCTGATTACATGCTTTAGCAATTTGGCCCGAGCCGTTTTCACCGCAATGTGTAATTGTTTCACCCATGGCTAAGAAAAGATCCATATTATCTTCTAGGAGTTTTTCACTCCCTCCCACCATAATAGACAATGATGCTTTGATTGCCCCTTCTTCTCCTCCAGAAATTGGAGCGTCAAGAAATGAAATATTAGAGTTTGAAAGTTTTTTTGATATTTCAGTTGTTACCTTGGGAGATATGGTCGAACAGTCTATAAGAATGCTTCCTGGTTGGAATCCTTCTATCAAACCTTCCTTTTGGAAGACTACATCTAGAACTGATTTTGAATTGGGTAGACAGGTGATAATTATTTGTGTTTTTTCTGCAACTTCTTTTGGATTTTTTGCAGCTGATCCCCCCATGTTGACTAGCTCTTTTAGGTTGTGTTCGGATCGGTTGTATCCGATTACTGAATACCCAGATTTTAATAGATTTTTTGCCATTGGAAGTCCCATTATACCTAGACCTATGAATCCAATTAGTTGTGTCATGAGTGATTATAACCAGTGGCCAGATATTAAAACTATTTATAAAATCAATAGGTTGATGAAAGAAATAAATTCAACTTCGTCGCAAATCTTACGTGGATAGATATCCGATACTATTAAATGAGACTTAAAGAAAAGGTGATTATAGTAACAGGAGCTGCGGCTGGATTGGGCGAAGCAATGGCAACGGGTTTTGTTGCAGAAGGTGCAACTGTAATTTGCGGAGATATTGATAGAAAACGGCTTGAAAAATCTATTGAAAAAATGGATGGTCCTGGCGAGGCAATTCCTATTTTTGTGGATGTTTCTGATGAGAGTTCTGTAGATCAAATGATTAGAGTTTCTGAAGAATTAGGTGGAGCAGATATTTTGATAAATAACGCAGGGGTGAAACAGTTGACACTTACGGGAGAAGAACACCAGATAATTGAAATGTCTACTGATTTGTGGGATGAGATAATAAATACTAATTTGCGCGGGTGTTTTTTGTGCACAAAGGCGGTGTTACCAGGAATGATGGAAAGAAAGAGAGGGAGAATAATCCATGTCACATCAGGTCACGGTAAGAAAGGACGGGTGAAACGTGCTGCATATGTATCGTCTAAATTTGGATGCGAAGGTTTTCACTGGACTTTGTCACTAGAACTAGTTGATACTCCAGTAGAGTCCCTAGTTTTCACGCCCCCTCCAGGAGGGGTTAGAACTCAAGAAGCGGCTTTTGTGGAAGACCCATTGAGAGATATGAATCACGATCCAGAAGTAATTATTGAGCCAATGATTAAGCTTGCAGCAGGAGGAGGAAGAAATGGAGGAAGATATCGTGGCGGATCGGATGGGAGAAGTTATGAAGAAACAGATTACATTTTTAATTTAAAATAGATCTTCTTTTTTGTCTAGAATTGTAGCAGAACCCCCGACTTGCCAAACTTTGGTTGGTATTCCGTATGATTCGATCAATTCCTGGACACGTTTTACATGTTTTTCTCTTGTGTTTATGTAAACTGTAGCCCCAGTGTCAGTTGAGAAATATGCATCTACGCCCTCATCAGTCCTAAGAGAACGTATTCCCTCAAAAATGCGCAACGTTTCTGGTTTCCAATATATCCACCCGCTGGGACCCGTCATAGTAGTTGCTGCAAGAGAAATTGAATCTAATTCTGCAATAGAGAATAATGTCTGAAAATCCCCCATTTCGATGGATTCCAAGGCATTATAAATTTGAGATTCTGCATATCTGACCCGTGCATTGAACATGTGACTAGCAGTAGCCTCTTTGTGTGCAGATTCGGTTTCTTTATGTGCAGGGACTATAGCAACAACAATTCGGATATCTTCTTGAAATCCATCATCTAGCCTGTATGACTTACAATCTTCATCTATTTTGCTTGCACGAAGAATTGAGAATCCACCAGTTACAGCACGGGCAGCTGAACTAGATCCACGTCTAGCTATAGTGGATATTTCTTCTAGTGAGAGATCTAAGTCTGCAGCAGAACACAATGCCATCGCGGCCGCAGCAAATCCTGAAGAAGACGACCCGAGACCTATATTGGATTGAAACGAGTTTGTACTTTCTAGCTTGACATTATGATCTATTCCAGCTAAGTCTCTAACTCGGTCCACAACTGATACGACTCGTTCGGCAGACCTATTTTTAAGTAATTGCCCGTCAATAGAATAGTGATCTTGTTTGAGAGTGGGGTCAAATTCTACTGTTGTTGTAGTGTTACTTGGGGCAGTGCATACGCTGATGCTATCATGAAAAGGGAGTCTAAGTTCGGGGTCCTGCATGCCATGATATTTGACTAGTCCTTGTATAGGATGAGCCCTTGCAGTTGCTTTCATGGAGTGATGCGTGCATGTCAGAGACTTAAAACTCTCGATATTACCAGGCGGGCAAAAATAACCTCGTTATGGTGTATTAGAAGTTGTTAGTTTCTTCAATATCCAAGTAGTTGCTATCAATAATGCGAGGAATATTCCAGCCATTGCCCCTAAAATACCAGTGAGAATAAATCCTTTATCTGGTCCAGAAGATAAAGACATATCTAGATTTAAAAGAGGAACTTCAGACAAGAAATAAAGTACTTCGGGGTTGCTGGAAACATAAAGGAAAAATAGGGGCGAGATTGTTTTTCCTAAATTCCGTATCCAAGAACCAATTGAAACGATTCCAGCTCGGATATCTCTAGAAGTATTTTGAGTGAGTAGACTGGTTTCTAATCCGGCTGCAAATCCTTCCATTATACCATAAAGCAGACCCACGATTAAGAAAGATATAAAAGAAGTCGCCATACTGAAACCAATTGAAACGACACCGATTAGAATCATGCCAGATAGAACTATATATGCCATTGGAATTCTGCTTTTTGAAAGACGTTTTACTTGCGTTGCCACGGATGCGAGACCTAGGCTCATCATGCTAAAAACGAGCCCTGCTTCTCCAGCAGACATCCCATATTTTATGACCATCAATGGTAAAAACGTATAAACTCCATATTTTATGAAAAATCTCATGAAAACAACAGAATATGATATCACCACCGACCAATTTAAAAGGGCCTTGCCTAACAAACGAAAATAAACTTGTGAATTGATTTTTTCTTCTTTTTCTTGGGCCCCCATTTCTGGCATATATTTGATTGTGTAAAGTCCAGCAGGTACCGCGATGAAGAAAAACAGAAAGGGGAGATTCCATGCAATTCCTCCTAGAAGACCTCCCGCCACAGGATAGAAAAATTTGGCTAAGTTTATCGAAACTACCCTTAGACCTTGAGCACCAACTTCTAGATCGTTGTTTTTAGAAAACATATCGCCGATAATAGTTCCAGACATGGGCATGATTCCGCTAACCCCAATTCCTTGAGCAAAACGTAACCAAAGTATTGTTTGCATGTTATCTGTGAAAAAAATTGCAGATCCGCAGATTCCGAAAAGTAGCAAAGAAACTGCTAGTACTATTTTTCTTTGGAAACGGTCGGCTATAAATCCCCACAGAGGGATAAAAATTAAAGCAGGAAATGTAAACCATGCGATCATGTTTGCCATGTCTAGTTGGGTCATGCCCATGTCTAAAACCATTAAAGGAAATACAGGAGAAATAAAAGTTACTCCCATCATTGAAAGGGCACTTACCCCATAAAGAAATGTAGCGGTTCTGTGGAGTTCTGGTTTTGATTTGATAAATGAATTAGTATCCAAGTGCTACACCGTCCCTGCGAGGATCGGATCCGCCAATTAGAGTTCCATTTTCGTCTGAATAAATGAATTGTCCGCCGCCAAAGTGTTCTCTTGGATTAAAGAAGAGATGTTCTTCTAAAACTGTGTGACCTTTTTTACGGAGCTCTTGAGCAGTGGTGTCTGGCATTCTGCTTGTTTCTAGGGCGATTGTGGTCCCATTTACCCATCTGAAACGCGGCGCATCTAGTGCTGCTTGAGGATTTAATCCAGAGTCTACAAGCGCCAATAAAACCTGTAGATGTCCTTGGGGCTGCATTGAACCACCCATTACCCCCCAAGATGCTCTGAATTCATTTTTTTCTCTAAGCATTGCAGGGATAATTGTGTGGAATGGTCGCTTTTTTGGAGAGATAGAATTGGCATGTTTTGGATTGAGACTAAAAGAACAGCCTCGATTGTGAATAAGAAATCCATTTGAAGAAAGTCCGCTTCCAAATGCCATGAAAATACTGTTGATAAAAGAAACTGCATTTCCATCTTTATCAACTACTGAAATGTAGATTGTGTCGTTTCCACTTGTTGCAGCTTTTGGAACATAAGAACTAGCAACGTCTCCGATTTCTTCGGCGCGTTTTGATGCGTATTTTTTTGATAGCATCTGTTTTATCGGGATATTTACCATTGTCGGATCTGAAATATATTTATGACCGTCTGAAACAGCTATTTTGAAAGCTTCTGTGAGTTTATGTATCCTGTCTGGATCGGTTATAGAAGTAGACAGTTCCAAATTCTCTGCTATATTTATTGCTTCTAAAGCGATTAGACCTTGGCCATTTGGAGGAGCTTCGAGTATATCGATTCCCTTATAAGTAGTAGAAATGGGATCGCACCATTCACCTTTATGCATTTCTAGATCTGTTAAAGATAAAAATCCCCCATCCTGGTTGATAGTTTTGATCATTTGTTTTCCTAAACTGCCACCATAAAATTCATCGATGCCTTCTTTAGAAATTAGTTCAAGCGTGTCGGCGAGTTTTGGGTTGGAAAATAGTTCCCCAGGCAAAGGTGCGTTTCCATTTGGAAGATACGTATTGACAGTCTCTGTATAAGGTTTGATTCTATCTGAAGCAAAAGACCATTGCCAAGAAATATATTCACTTACAGGGAAACCACTTCTTGCATAATGTATTGCTGGTTCAAATGCTTCTGAAAGAGAAATTGTACCGTATTTTTCGAGTAGGTCAAACCACCCAGATAGAGCCCCTGGAACAGTTGTTGCCAACCCACCTTTTGTTGGCATTTTAAGTTCCCCTTCGGTTGGTTGGGTATCTAGATTTTGGAATTCGCTTGAATCCGTGTGTGTTGCACAAATTTTTCGGTAGTCATCTATATTAGCTTCTTCCGGGGCACCTCCACTGCCATTATAAGCGCGATATTTGTTTTTGAATTGAACTAGAGCGAACATGTCCCCACCTATTCCAGACATGTGTGGCTCAACAACATTTAAAACTGCAGCAGCAGTTACGGCTGCATCAGCTGCATTTCCCCCATTTTCGAGTACTTTAAGGGCAGCCAAAGTGGCTAGAGGTTGGCTAGTTGCCACCATTCCATTAGTAGCCATTGTTGCTGAACGTCTCCCGATGAATTGCCAAGGATAACTAAATTTCACTATGAGTATGTTTGGTTCACATAGCTTATTAACATATAGTTAAGTTCCTCGATGTAATTTCATACCAGTGCATCATTTTTGATAATTGCGAAGAGGGATTCTTTTAAACCCCATAAAATTTTTCCTTGGGTGAATGAATTTTTCACTCCCAGCCGGTTGTTCCAGTTTCATATAAAGTGAAATCTTCAATTGATTGACCAGCAGAATCCATTACCGTTTCAGAAATAAAAATGGGACAATTTGATCTAACAGCTAAAGCTATTCCATCTGATGGACGTGCGTCGAAAGCATATGTTTGAGGGTGTCCATCTACATACCTCTGAATATGAATTTGGGCATAAAATGTTCCACCAGAGATATCATCTATTGTAACTTTATCGACTGCGCCACCTAATTCAGTTACTATGTTGAGTAATAAATCATGAGACAATGGTCTTTCACTTCTTTCATCTTGTAATTCGGATTGGATTGAATGTGCTTGGTCTGGGCTGATATATATTGGGACATAATTCCCATGTGAGGTTAGGAATACCACAGGTGTAGCCGTTCCAAAATCACACCAACTAACCCCAACCCCATGGATTTCTGCTTCATATTCCATAGTTACTTGTAAGTACGAAGGGTAGAAAACTATTGCTTAGATATATAGAATTTAATTGGACTCATATGGGTAAATTATCTCCCATAGTTTAATTAAGAATTAGGCTGGGGTTTTGCCCAATGAATGGAATTTTTTATTATTGATTGGATATCTTTATTATAATATACAGGATGGGTTTCATGTCCAGGCCCAAGGAAGAATATTTTGCCATTGCCTTTGTTCCAGCAGCAGCCGCTACGGAAGACATCTCCTGCTTGGTTCCAGCTAATTAATATCAAATGGTCAGGTTGAGGTATATCAAATGGTTCGGTGAAAATTTGAGATTTTGGAATTTCAATATATTTAGATTTGATGTTTTTTACTATTTGATGGTTTGGGGATATGATCCAAACTCTCTCAAGTTCATCTTTGTTTCTTCTCGTTGAATGGCAAGTGGTGCCCATGAGTAAATGGAATGGCTTTGAGCGGAGCCCAGAATGTAAAACTATCAACCCCATGCCATCTAAAACTCTTTGTTCGACTCGTTTTGCTACTGAATCAAGTACCTCTTCGTTCTTATTGTGAGACCACCAGAGCAATACATCTGTTTGATCTAATAGAGAAGCTGGCAAACCATTTTCAGGTTCATCTAGAGTGGAAAATTGAATGTTGTGCCCATCCTCTTTGACAAACTCTCCTATAAAACGGTGGATTCCATTTGGATAAAGTGTGGCTGCGTCCATATTTTCTCTCTCGCTTCGGTATTCATTCCATATCGTTACATTGACCATAATTTAGCTGACTTTGATAGTGACCTATATAGTTACTGATTTCCGAGGGTTGCTTTTAAAATGAGTTTTATGTTTGAAAATGATTTTATTTTTCCATCTTCTATTATTATATCGAATATTGTTTTTATATCATGTGGGGCGTTGATAAATAGTGTTTGGAGAAGTTCTAAATTGGCAGAAGAGGTTTTTGACTGATTGGTCCAGGGATCGTACAGGATGGTCTTTTTCAATATAAATGTTTCATCTATTGTGAAACCAACATTTTCAATCCACGATACCCATTGATCAATTGTGTGACTTTTAATGTGAGTAGGATCTCTCAAATGTTCAACTGTGTTGATGAAATTGGATATATGAGGTATGTTTGGAGAAACGTTATCTTCGAATAAGAAGAATCCATTTGTTTGTGAGACCCTAGCGACTTCGGATAAAAACAAAAGAGGATCGGGGAAGTGGTGAGCCGCGATTCTACATGAAATTGTATCGAAAGAACCGTTGGCGAAAGGCAAAGATTCTGCGTCTGCTACTGTGACTTCTAAGCCAGGGTAAGCTTCAAGTGCTGTTTTTACCATTTGAATAGATGAATCTGTGGCTATTATTCTTGAGGGTTTTTTTAGGAATAGATTTGCTGTGTGTCCTGCGCCTGTTGCTATATCTAAAACAAACTTAGAATTGACGGCCCACTTTGATAAGATGTCTAAATCGGCCCCAGATTTATGATTTTCACTTAGTAGATAATCGATTGAACGTTCCCCGAAAATGGCCGATATTTGTTTTTTTGTATAGGAAGAATTATTCATATGTGGTTTTGGGAATTACTGAAATAACGTTTTATCTTGGTTTAATTTCTTGCACAGTCTACAAATAAACTTCATAGAGGCATCCCCTTCGGACTGCAACAATTGAGTTCTATAGTAGTTCCAGTGAGCAGCAAGAAAATCCCGATGACTTTCATTATAACCAGAGTCAAGAATTCCTCGAACGCTAACGCGAAAGATATCTTAAGTGAGCGGTCCATGGAGGGACATACGCTGCGTCAGTAGATTAGCATATAGGGAATGGAAACGTCGAAAAACAAGTATAAAATATGTTTTTTAGATTCGATTTGAAAGCCGGCATTGTTTTGCTTTCTTGTGCAGATATAACGGCAAGAAGATGTTAGCTAGACAGTATATTAGAGAAAATCCAGAAGTGGTGAGAATTGCTGTCAAAAATAGGAACATGGGGGACGGATCGATTGTAGATAAATTTCTTGAAATAGATGAAAAATGGAGAAATATAAAAGTGCAGTGTGACGATCTCCGCCACAAAAGGAATAAAATATCTGCATTGGTTGGAGAAATGAAAAGTAAAGGCGGTGATGGAGATATAGAGGCTATCATAAAAGAATCGGGAGAGATTAAAACTAAACTTGAAAAATTGGGGGGAGATGCAGGTATGCTTGAAAATGATTTGGAAAAAATTCTACTTGAATTTCCCAATATACCTCATGAAAGTGTCCCATTGGGACTAGATTCATCGGGAAATGTTGAGATTAGACAAGTTGGGTTCGAAAATATGAGGAGGATTCCAGATAAAACGATACAACATTATGATTTGGGGGTGGAACTTAACATAATAGATGAAGAGAGAGGGTCTAAAATTTCAGGGTCTGGTTTTTATTTTTTAAAAGGAGATGGTGCACGGCTAGAACGTGCTTTAATTTCGTTTATGTTAGATGTCCACAGAGACCAAGGATATACTGAGATTATACCCCCAATTCTAGTTTCTTCTGCATCGATGGAAGGAACAGGTCAGTTTCCAAAATTTATTAATGATGCTTATAAAATAGAAGGAGAAGATCTATGGCTTTGTCCAACCGCCGAGGTTCCCGTCACGAACATGTACTCAGGTGAAATTTTCCTTTTAGAAGATTTACCTGTCAAGCACCAAGCGTATACTCCTAATTTCCGCCGAGAGGCAGGTGAGCATGGAACAGAAACAAGAGGAATTGTCAGAGTACATCAATTTAATAAAGTAGAATTGGTTAATTTTTGCCATCCTGAAATGAGCTATTCACAATTGGAATTATTGGTGGAAGAGGCGGAAGAAGTCCTTAAACAATTAGAATTACCCTATAGAGTTATTTCACTATGCACAGGAGACTTGACTTTTTCTTCTGCTAAAACTTATGACATAGAGGCATGGGCACCTCCAAGCAATGGTGGCGGGGTAAAGGATGGAAGATGGTTGGAAGTTTCTTCAGCTTCGAATTTTGAAGACTTTCAATCTCGCAGAGCAGGGATTAGGTATCGTCCTGAACGCCATGGTTCTGCTGAATATATACATACATTAAATGCCTCAGGTTTGGCACTCCCTAGAGTTATGGTTGCGATTCTGGAATATTATCAAAATGAAGATGGTAGTGTTGACATACCTTCTGTTCTTCGGCCCTACATGGGAGGTTTAGAAAAGATTAGAGGGAATGAGGTGCTAGGAGAAAATGCAATTGGGTCAGGATTGAGAACTTAAATTTTAATGGAATTATTCATTAGGTCAGATAAAGGTACAACTATTGTATTAGTAGGAGTTTTGAGAGAGAATAGAGTCCCAGGATGTACGCTTGAAAAACGCGTTTCAAATATAAATTCTCCGTTGGATTGGATTACAGCTGCTTCTATTTGACCATGTTCTAAATCGCGTATCCAGATAGTTTGACCGGATAAAGAAGGATCGGTTTTTCCACTGATGAATCGAAGTGGTGGTTCTATTAGAGGGGCACTACCAGATAAAGGTAAATTTCTATCGTGCCATTCCCAAAAACCTTCTTGTAGAACATATACATTAGTGAATCCAGAGTCTAGTAGACTAGCGGCTCTAAGACTAGAGAGGTGGAGTGGGCATCCACAATAAGTTACGATTCTATCATTTTTTGGCCATTTTTTTGTGGGATCGACTACCCCAGATCCAGAAGGGGCAGGGCTTAGGACTGACCCAAGTATATGTGAGCTGTCGTATTGACTTTGAGATCTTGAATCTACAAAGCGCGCTTCTCCACGTTGGTGCCAATTATAAACTGTATCTATCGGTACTAGATGTATTGTTTGTGAGTTCACTTCTATTGTATCGAGCGTGGCGGGATTGAAAAATGATTCCTGGGGCATGTTTATTGGGAGTGGAGGATACCCATCAGAGGGGTCTACATCAGGTTGTAAATTGGTTTGGGTAGATCCGATACACCCAGATACTACAATCCCAATACCCAATATCAAGTCTCTTCTTCGCATGAAATTCTATTTTGTAGGAACATGGAAAAAATGTTTGATTGTATTTTTGTCCAAACTACTGCTTTGAGTTCAATGGGACAGAACTAACCATATTGCTACAGATAAAAGTGACACGCCTAGTATTAAATTCAATACACGTGCTTGTTTGGGTGTGTTGAATAATTTTCTGAGAATAGTACCTGCGAAAGTCCAAACACATAGAGCTGAGAATCCTAGAACTGAATTTGTCAAAGCAAATAAAATTTTTATGCCATATCCAGTTCCAAATTGAGAAGCAAATGTTGTCATTAAAATAATGAAATGCACCCAGGCTTTTCCATTAACTATTTGTAATAAAAATCCGGTTGAAGCCCCTAGTAATTGTGTTGAATTGTTTTGAGACACGTGTGTTGAAAAAGCTAATTTATAGGACAAATAACCTATGTAAATTGCCCCTACATAGATTAATATCTGAATTAATTCAGGATTTTTTTCAAGGAATACAGTGCCCATCCCAATAGCAACTGCTAGAGCTAAAAAACCAAAAAACATCCCAGTCATTAGAGGGATGGTTTGACGAAAGCCATGTTGAGATCCGTGAGCGGCGCAAAGGAGGTTGTTTGGCCCTGGAGAATAAGTCATTGTTAGTATAAAATAAAGAGTGACTACGATGAGCATTATATCCATTATAGACTTGAATATAGGAAAGGAAAAAATTAAATGTTGTGTTAGCCGCTCTTCTTCGGTTGTTTTTTGGTAAAGGAATGAGTATAATTGAATCAATGGATATACATATCCGGTATGAAGGTGATGATGATCCTGCCAAATGCACAGCGAAAAGACTTTCGCGTTTTGATTTAGTTGAATTGCATCAGACTATCCGATCCACACCTTATGGAATAATTCTTAATCCATATTCTGAGAAGGCATTGTCGCCCGAAGATGGGGCCGATAATGATATATTAGTGGCATTAGATTGTTCTTGGGAGAATGCAAATGAAGATGTTTTTTCGATGAGAGGAGTTCATCGTGCTTTGCCTTTTTTGGTTGCCGTGAATCCAATTAATTATGGAAAGCCATTCAAGCTCACAACTGCGGAGGCAATTGCAGGTTCTTTGTTTATTTTGGGACATGAAGAACAAGCAGAAATAATTCTTTCTAAATTCAAATGGGGATTGCATTTTTTGTCATTTAATCGAGAACCATTAGAAGCTTATGCTGCTTGTTCAACATCTAGAGATATTATAGAAGTACAGCAAAGATATTTATCTGAATAAATCATAAATTTTGATTGGTTTTTGGGTTGGTTTGACTCGAAAGTGTTTAATTGCGGTAGAATATACGTCTGTCTATGGGACGTTTTGAGCAGGCCGAGAAGCGATTACTGCAGAAAAAAATTTGTATGCGTTGTAATGCCCGTAATTCACAACGTGCAGTGACTTGCAGAAAATGTGGGTACAAAGGCTTACGCACTAGAAAGAGAGAGCGCCAGGCTGCATAAGAAATAACATTTTTTAAAGAGGTATTAAGGACCATATTTTGGTTTTCTTTCTTTTGCTCGTTGGAGGGCTATTTCAATAACATTATAGACATCTCCATGAAAAACATCTCCATGGCCGGCATACATTTTGTTTGTCGCAGGAGATAACATAGATAGAATCAGTTTTAAGCTAGATATTAAATTATCCCGGGATCCACCAGGCAAATCTGTGCGTCCAAAACTACCGTTTTCAAACGCCGAGTCGTTGTAGACCACTATGTCCCCTGTAAATATCGCGGATGGCCCAAGGAAGATGACATGGTCTTTTGAATGGCCGGGAGTATATAGTGTTTCATACCACTCATCCCCTATAAGTAACATCTGATGATTGGTTAATTTAGATGTCATTCTAGGATGATCATCATGGCAATATAAATCTGGAGAAAATGCATCCATTATTTCATCTAAAGATCCAATATGATCAGAGTGTTGGTGGGTTAGAAGTAAATAATCAATATCAGAGGTATATTGTTGCAGAGTTTTCACTGAATTTTTCATTGATCCGGCATCTACAAGTGTTATTTTTTCACCAAGAATTAAATATGCATTAGAAGTGAATTCAGATGAATTTTGAGTGAAGTTATATATTTGCACAAGCAGTTAAGGAATTATTTTTGTCGGTTGTTCGGGGAATCTTTTTGTCCAAATTATAGTTACAATCATAATGGAAACAACAAGACTAGTTATGGGAATTGATTTTGTAGAGAACCAGCAGATTAATGAGCTTAGGTACATAGATATTATCATCATGTTTCTAGCTTTTTTTGGGAAAACACGTTCGGATTCCCAATTGGTAATGAATGGTCCGAAAATTTTGTGAGAATATAAATAATCGTGCCATTTTTTGGAGCTTTTGCTGAAAGCCCATGCAGCAATTATTAGGAATCCTGTAAATGGAACTCCTGGAGTTATGACCCCTATATAAGCCAGAAAAAGAGAGATAAAACCGACCCCCAGATACATGTATTTTTTAATAGATGAAATGGGAGTTCCAACTGATTTTTGTTTTGGTAAAGGGGAAGTCATAACCTGTTGATGCTCATAGATAGTCTATGGGCAACATTAAGGAATCGAAAGTGATTACGTGCGAGAAGTGTCAATCGCTAGTTGCTTCGAGGAATCAGATTGTGAATGGTGCTGGTAAAATTGATGCAGAGGTGTTATTTATAGGAGAAGGTCCTGGTAAAGAAGAAGATTTATCTGGCAAACCGTTCATGGGAAGAAGTGGAAAAGTACTTGATAGAAGTTTGGAAAATAATGGAATAAAACGGAGCGGAATTAGAATTACAAACTGTGTCCGTTGTAGACCAGAAGGAAATAGAAATCCATCTAAGGAAGAGCTTTTTAATTGTAAAGGACACCTATATGAAGAAATTCACATAGTTGATCCAGGACTAATTGTCACACTAGGAAAGGTTTCTTCTGAGCACTTGCTTGGGCGTGAGGTCAAAGTAACAGAGGAATCAGGTAAGATCGAATTGATAGATATTTCAGGGACTATGCGTTCTTTGTTGATCTGCATCCACCCTGCTGCAACACTTTATAATCCAAAACAAAAAATTATTTTTGAGTCTACGATTGCAAAAGTTTCGGAATGGATTATGATGAAAAAATTGCCTGGAATGGATTATGACGATTAGCATCAGAGATGTAAGATAAACTTTTTGTTGGTTGTCGATGAAATATATAGAGAGGAGATAAATAATTCATGACCACTACACAAATAGCAATCATAGATTATGGCCTAGGTAATTTGCGTAGTGTTGAGAGAGGATTTCAAAGGTCGAATGCCAATGTCATTGTTACATCTGACCCAGAAATAATGTTTAATTCAGACGGCATAGTCCTTCCTGGAGTGGGGGCATTTTCAGAGGGCATAGGAAATGCAGAACATCTTAGAAAAGACATTATCGAGATTAGTGAAAATGGAACTCCAACATTTGGTATTTGTCTAGGAATGCAAATGTTACTTACTAAATCAGAAGAGTCTGAGAGAGTAGGTCAAGGGGACGTTAAAGGATTGAATCTGATCCCCGGGAATAATATCCGTTTGAGAAATAGAAAAGTACCGCATATGGGGTGGAACAAATTAAAAATTGTACGGGGACACCCGATAGTAGATGGAATTGATGGAGAGTATGTATATTTTGTCCACTCGTACCATGCAGTTCCAGAAGATAATTCTGCGATTATTGGAACTACAGAATATGGTTTGGAATTTGCTAGTATAATAGCTAGAGACAATATATTTGCCACTCAATTCCATCCTGAAAAATCAGGTTCCGCGGGTTTAAAAATTCTGCACAATTTTATAGAATTTTGTCAGGAAAAATCGTGAACCTGCATTCCCTATTCTAGTGGGTTTGATAGACTAACAAATAGAACTGAAAAAATAAATAAAGAAACTACGATACCTGGAATAAATACCAAAGTTTCTGTGGGATTTCCCCCGGTACTTTTCATTATTGCTAGAGAGGTACCGATTCCCACAGGAACTGAAAGAAATATGCACCAACAGAATTCGGATGCACTCATGCTATTTGAGATATTTTTGAGACGTGGAAAAACATATTTCATAATAGATCCCTGACTTCAGAATACCACATATCATGATATTCTATTGTTCCAGTTTTTTCTGCGATATGTACTGCTAATAAATGCCAACATTTTTTACTTATGTCTTTAGTTTTCATGTTGTATTCTGCACCTTTACAAGTGCATATTTCATCTTCAACTATATACTCATCTCCATGCCCCACTACAACTGTAAAATCTCGGTACTGTTTGACCCTGCATTCGGTTATTGCTTGAATTGCCTTTCTTCCACGAGGGCCAAATTTTTCGACTATCTCCTCGGTTTGAGGAGTTGTTAGGGCATCGGAGGATTTCATTGTAGGATTCTAATTGCCCAAAGGCACAGTTTCTTGTATATGTGCTTTGGGATAATAAAAACAAATAGATTGGTTGTTTAGCAGGTATTTGGAGATATTGTATTAAAACGATGGACTTTCAGGGACTCCCACTTACGACAATGTATGCATATAATCTCAGAAGGAGGTGTTGAGATTAAAGTCCCATCTGTTTCCGGGACTGGAAGAACTAAAGATGTTTTTTTTAACAGCCATATGGAACTGAATCGAGATATAACAATTGCAGTTCTAAGATGTTACAAAAACGAAGGTTTGGATTCATATTTGGATGCGACTGCTGCAACTGGGGTCAGAGGAGTTAGGGCTGCCGCTGATGGATGGGAAGTTTCATTGATAGATAGAGATGTAAATGCAGTTGATCTATGTAGGCATAATTTGAATATAAATAACCAGAATGGAGAAGTTTTCCAAGGGGATGCTAATATAGAACTTAGAAGAAGAAAATATGATGTGGTTGACATAGATCCATTTGGTAGCCCAATAGGTTTTCTAGATAGCGCGTTGAAGGGGACGAGAAAATTGCTTTGTGTTACTGCCACAGATACTGCACCATTATGTGGAGCTCATTTTCAGGCAGGTGTGCGTCGATATAATGCAATTCCCCGAAAGACTGAATATCATGCTGAGGTGGGCATTAGAATTCTGCTTTCCACAATTTCTAGAATGGCTGCTCAGTACGATATTGGTGCATTGCCAGTTCTATCGCACGCGACTAGACACTATTTTAGAGCTTATGTAGAAATTGAAAAAAAAGTGAAAATGGCAAATGAATCATTGTCTAAGTTAGGATATATACACCATTGTCAATCTTGTTTGTATCGAGAAGTGAGTAGTGGGATGATCGCGTCTCCACCATCTATTTGTCCAGAATGTAGAAAGAATAAAATCATAACTACAGGTCCAGTGTGGTTGGGAGAGATATGCAAAAAAGATTTTATAGATTCTGTTTTGGGTAACGTAACAGAAGAAATGGGAACAAAAGAGAAATCTTTAGATCTCCTATTGAAACTGAAAGGAGAATTGAACACTCCAACACATTATGATCAACATAAGTTGTGTAAGCTGTGGGGAAAATCAGTTGAAAAAATGGATGTTTTTATGGGGAGACTTGAAAATTCAGGTTTTGAAGTTTCTCGGACGCATTATGGAGGTACGACATTGAAAACTAACGCTACAGTTTCAGAAATGTTTGAGGTTGCTATATAAATATTTAAAGTTGGTATTGAAAAATAAAATATAGATTTCTAGAAAATTCCTAGATAACGTTCGTGTTCCCAAGAAGAAACAGACACTAAATAATCTGAATATTCAGCACGTTTAGTAGCTAAGAATTCTTTTGCGACGTGGTCCCCTAATGCGTTGAGAATTACTTTATCTGATTCGAGGGCATCAAGAGCATCCCCCAGATTACCAGGTAAAGTTTTGATCCCATGCTCTTGTTGTTTATTTGCGTCAAACTCGTATATATTTTCTCTTACAGGAGGTGGAGATTCTAATTCGCGATTGATACCATCTAGACCAGCTTCTAGTATTGCTGCAATGGCTAGATAGGGATTGCATGTGGGATCGGGGGAACGGAATTCTAAACGAGTCCCTGATGCAGTTCTAGATGCAGGTTTTCTGATCAGAGCAGATCTATTGGCATCGCTCCAAGCTATGTAAACTGGGGCTTCGTATCCAGGAACAAGTCTTTTGTAAGAGTTAACAGTAGGATTGCAAATTGCAGTTAATGCGGGTGCGTGTTCAAGTAATCCTGCAAGATAATGTTTTGCTACATCTGAAAGACCAAATTCACCAGTTTTATCGAAGAAAGCATTAGTTCCATTTTCAAATAAAGACATGTGAGTATGCATTCCAGATCCATTTATACCAGAAATTGGTTTTGGCATGAATGTTGCCCAGACTCCATTTTGATGAGCTATTGCCCGTACAACTGCTTTAAATGTTATTACGTTGTCTGCTGTTTGAAGTGCAGGGGAATATTTCCAATTTATTTCATGTTGTCCTTCTGCCACTTCGTGGTGACTAGCTTCTATTTCAAAGTTAAGTTTTTGAAGAGCATATACCATTTTTCTACGGATGGTAGAAGCCAAATCCACAGGGGTTATGTCAAAGTATCCGCCGAGGTCTTGAGTTTCTAATAGTGGCCGATTATTTTCCATTTTCAGAATGAAAAATTCAGGTTCTGCACCAACATTTAAATCATAGCCTAGTTGTTTGGCTTTGTCTATAGATGTTTGAAGAACATGTCTTGGATCCCCCTCAAATGGTGTGTTATCTATTCTACGAACATCTGAAATAATTCTAGCAGACCCCCTTCCATCTTCATCTTGGCGCCATGGGAGTTCAGCATAAGTTGAAATATCAGGTACTAGACGCATGTCAGATTCTTGTATTCTAACAAATCCTTCAATTGAAGAACCATCAAAATAAATCCCTTCTGTCAAAGCTTTTTTTGCTTGTTCTGCAGGGATTGCTATATTTTTTACAATGCCAAGTAGGTCAACGAATTGTAGTCGCAAGAAATCGATATTGTTTTTTTGAATACTATCTAGAATTTTTTGTTCTGCGGGGCCAATATTAGCCAGTTCAGAATCAGAATGTCCATTTGTCATATTAATCTATAGTTAGTATAGTAGATATAACATAATAAAATCTTATGGTTTGCGCACGGCGAATAATTTTGAATAGAAATAACCATTCGTTACATTTTAATGCAGATATAGCATTGATTTAGCTAATGACGTATGAAAATTTTGATTCAAAATTAATAAATGAACTACTTGAAGATGGCAGAGCTAGTTTTAGAACTTTGTCAGAGAGGTTAGGTGTTTCTGTGGCAACTATTTCTCGGCACTGTGCTATTCTGGAGACTGAAGGAGTAATTGCAGGATATGTTCCTAAAATTATATATGAAAA
>CAWVSO010000002.1:0-33546 GCA_963932585.1 uncultured euryarchaeote | reverse complement strand
AATGGTTGACAAGGGGATAAATTTAAGATATAAAGATTTAGAATATCTGAATTTTTGCCATACTAAAAGTGTCGGTAGCAATATGAAAATGAGATAATTAAGTGCTATTTTTGGATCAAAAATGAGAAAAATTAAGAATAGAAATGACCCCAATAGAATTCCACCAAAGAGAATTCCTAATATCGTAGTTGTCACTTGACTGACCTCTGGGTTCTTGGTACAGTATAGAGTGAAAAATGCTAAAGGGATTAAAATTGAGAGGGTAAAACAAATATACCAAAGTATGTCTGCATGTTTGAGGCCCAGTGCATTGAAAAGAGCAGTGAATAATAAAAGAGTTAAAGATACAATTCCAACTATAGAAGAAATAAATGCTAGATGTTGAAAAAGTACATCCCGGGAGAATAGAGAAAACGCTCCTTTTTTCTTTTCTATATTTAGTGAGTTATTCATTTAATAAATCTCCCTGTAACGCTCTGTTATCATGTTACTCAGGGCATTCATGAATAATGTGATGAAAAAGAGAGTTATTCCAATTGCAAATAGACTATTGTATGCAACAGAACTTCCAGCTAGATCACTTTGCGCTAATTGCACCATTGCTGCAGTCATGGTTTGTCCCGATTCTAGCAGGAAGTCTGCAGGATGGATATAAGGAATTGGGCCTGCATAACGTAATTCTGGTATTGTTGGGTGCAGACCCATTGCTACAGTTACTATCATAGTTTCTCCGATTGCACGAGAGATTGCTAGAATATAAGAAGCAAAAATTCCAGATAAGGCCGCAGGAATTACTATGCTAGTTGAGACATCGAATTTAGTTGCACCTAGTCCAAACCCAGCGCTTCTAAGAGAGTTTGGAACAGCACTCATGGCATCCTCTGATATCGAAGAAATCATAGGTATAATCATGATACCGACCATGAGAGAAGCTGAAAGTGCATTAAAAGGACTAATTGTGGGAAATAAGATACGCAAGGCAGGTGTTACATAAGCAAGTGCGAAAAATCCATAAACTACAGTAGGTACTCCGGCGAGTACCTCTAGCAAAGGTTTTAGAATTGAACGAGTACGCGGAGTTGCATATTCACTGAGATAAACAGCAGTTAATGTCCCGATAGGAATTGCCACTAAACCAGCAGTTATAGTCACCACTAGGGTCCCAAAAAATAGAGGTAAAATTCCATAAGACTTTGGAGGAATAACAGGGCTCCAGTTTGAACTCGTAAGAAATTGTATTAATGAATAATTAGAGAAAAAAACTATTGCGTCTTCGAACAAGAAATAAATTATCCCGGCAGTGATTAAAATCGTGAGAATGGCTAATGAAAAACTTATTTTTGCATATATAGATTCAATGTTTTTTTGTACTGTTGAGTAATAAGAAGTGGAATCGTGAGTGAAAGAATCATTGGAAATTCCCATGTTACAATAATGCAATTAAAGCTGCCATTTCTTTGTCTACGATCTCAGTTGTGTTTGGTACATAACCAACTTCGTTTGCCACGAGTTGTTCGTTTGCGCTTTGTTCAATGCAATATTTTGCAAACTCTGCAACATGTTTTTCACTGAGTTTTTCAGCAGATACATATGTGAACAGAGGTCTGGAGAGAGGTGCGTAGTTCCCATTTTTAGCTGTTTCAATAGTAGGAGCTACTGGGCCGTCTCCACTGTCTATTCTTAATGCCTTTATCGTATCAGGGTTGTTGTAGTAGTAAGAAAATCCGAAATAGCCTATTGCATATTTGTTTCCTTCTACGCCTGCGACAATGATATGATCGCCTTCTGTTGGTTGATAATCAGTGGTATGGGTATCCCCATTGTCCCCTATAATGACTTCGTTGAAGTAGTCAAAAGTACCAGAAGTATCTGCTGCACCGTATCGATCGATCTTTTCTTCTGGCCAGGAGGGATTTATATCAGACCATTTTTCTGCTGCATTTTGATCCCAAATGGATTTGAGTTCTGCGACAGTCAAGCTATCTACCCAATCTGCATCCTTGTTTACAACCACAGTTAATGCATCGGTGGCGAGTATAATTTCATGGGGTGTTACACCATTTCCTTTGCATAAATCGATTTCTGAATCTTTTATTGGCCTACTTGCGTTGCTGAAATGTGTCTGCCCCAAACAGAAAAAATTCTTGAATCCGCCGCCACTTCCAGTTGATTGAATCGTGATGGTAACGTCAGAATGTTTTTTCTGAAATTCTTCGGCCATGGCAGACATTAGAGGGAATACGGTGGAACTCCCTACAATATTTATTTCCCCAGAGAGGTTTGATTCTAGAGAGGAATTTGAATCGTTCTTGAGCCCGCCTGATGACTGATTATTGCTAGAACATCCAGTTAATGCAGCAAGGCCTACTGCACTAGACGTGAATAAAAATTTTCTCCTAGAATAGATGTTTTTTCGGGTCATTAATAGATAAAGATGCAAGGATAAGTTAAATACGGAACTATTTCTAATATATAGATATAAATAATATAATATAATAGAATATATTAAAACATATAAATTGGCTTAGTTTATCGAAAAATGAAATATATAGACAAAAAATATATATTTCCATAATAATTTGTGCAGGTTATAATGATAAATAAATAAAGTATATATATAGATTGCCCATAATCTCTTTTAGTGGGACAATAATCATGAGTGATATTGAGCAGAGAAAGGTGCAATTAACAGGTGGTTCGACATATACCGTGTCATTGCCAAAGGAATGGGCAGTTGAAAATCAAATAAGTGCAGGATCATTGGTAAATTTTTACCCAGAAGGAAATTCGATTGTATTGTCTGCTGAGAAAAAAAACAGTAGAAATGGCACAAGTGCAAATATAGATGGAATGGAAATGGATGAGATAGTTAGGACTGTTGTTACCATGTATGTTAGTGGTTTTGAAATTATAGAATTACAGTCGAACGGGATTTCTACTGAACAGAGGCGTGCCGTTAGAGATATAACTAGACAGCTTGTTGGAATGGAGATAATAGATGAAACGCCGACTATGATGAAATTGAAAGATTTGCTAGATAGTTCGGAATTTTCAATAATAGGAGCAGTTGAAAGGATGGAAAGCATGGCCCTTTCTATGTTTTCTGATTCTATTGAATCTATAAAATTAAATGATTTGGGTCTATCAAAAGATGTGATTGAAAGGGACGACGATATTGATCGTTTATGGTTTGTTGTCTCTAGAGCGTTTCGAACATCATTGAAAAGTCCGTCTAAATTACAGGAACTAGGCCTAGAGAAGATAGATTGTTTTGATTACCATACATGTGCTCGACAATTAGAAAGGATTGGTGACCATGCTGCTAAAATTAGTTATATAAAACAAGAATTAGGAGACATACCCGAACCAATTCGTAAGGGATTGGGAAATCTTCATGAGGCCTCAAGAGAGATTATAGATCTTGCGATAGAAGCTATGAAAATGGAAGATAAGAATATGGCCAAAGAAGCAGCAAATATAAGTCGTGCAAAGGTCATATTGATTGAAAAATTAGTTTTAGAAATGATGCGCAGTACAGTGAAAGATTTAGATGTTTCTGATGCTCAAAAGATTGGATTGATTTTAGACTCCGTATCTAGATGTGCAGATTATGGAGGAAATATTGCAGAAACAGTTCTTCAAAAAGTCAGTCCACATCCAGAGTTCTGATATTGGAAGTGACATTCGAATTGTTTTTACCATTCTTTGATAAATATCTCAGTGAAGATGACTTACAAGTACGAAAAGGTAGAAGTTCCTAGCAGCGGGTCTAGGATTGAGAAAGGAAAAGATAATGCAGATGACATCATTGTTCCAGACGACCCCATAATTCCAATCATATATGGTGATGGAATTGGAGTAGATGTAGGCCCTGCGACGCAGAGGGTATTAGATGCTGCCGCAGAAGCGACGGGGAGAAAAATTAATTGGATGGAAATTCATGCTGGAGAGAGCGCAAATGAACTATACGATGGAGATATTTTGCCAGAAGACACCTTAGCTGCAATTAGAGAGTTCAGAGTTGCCATAAAAGGACCACTTACAACGCCGGTGGGATCTGGGTTTAGGAGCTTGAATGTTGCCCTAAGAAAGATTCTAGATCTATATGCTTGTGTACGCCCAGTATATCACCTAAAAGGCGTCCCATCTCCGGTTAAACATCCTGAGAAAATGGACATGGTGATATTTAGAGAAAATACAGAGGATGTGTATGCAGGAATAGAATGGGAAGCTGGAACTCCAGAAGTAGAGAAAATTAAGAGATTTATTGAAGAGGAGATGGGAGTTAAGGGTGTCATGCATGGGGGGCCAATTGGAATTGGTATAAAGCCGATTACAGAGTTTGGAACAAAGAGGCTTGTAAAAAAATCTATTGATTATGCCATTGAGAGGAGCAGAAAATCTGTAACTTTTGTTCATAAAGGAAATATAATGAAATTTACAGAGGCCGCTTTTGCTAAATGGGGATATGAATTGGCAGAGGAATATGGAGATCAGGTCATAGCAGAAAATACGTTGTGGGAAGAGAGACAAGGTGAACCGCCAGAGGGCGCAGTGATAATAAATGATAGAATTGCAGACAATATGATGCAGCAAATATTGACAAGAACAGATGAATATGATGTCTTAGCAGTTCCAAATTTGAATGGAGATTATCTTTCTGATGCTTGTGCGGCTCAAGTTGGAGGTTTGGGTATTGCCCCGGGGGCAAATATTGGAGATGGAATGATACTTGCAGAACCAACTCATGGATCTGCGCCTAAGTATGTTGGACAAAACAAAGTGAACCCCACTGCAATGATATTATCGGGAAGGATTATGTTAGAGTATATGGGATGGCATGATGCAGCTGATTTGGTGAGAGATGCAATAGAAGAACAAATTGTCTCAAAAGAAGTGACGTATGATTTTGAAAGGCAAATGACCGGAGCAACAAAAATATCTACGACTGAATATACTGACGGAATTGTAAAGAAAATTCAAGAATCAGGGTAGATACGAAAATATTTAGTTTGATATGCAATTGAAATCAGAAAAGGTTTCTAAAATTTCTAATATGTTTTTTTCTTCATTTGAGAATGGGACTAATGTGAGGTGTTTTACTCCCATGTCAACTAATTCTCCCACTCTTGTTTGACAATCTTCAGGAGCTCCAACAATAGTATATAGATTCATCAGTTCCGGGGAAATGGAATTTAATAGCGTGGACGGAGGAATAGAATCAATATCACCGAGTTCTTTTACTTTTTGGATATGAGAATCTTCAGCTCCAGCTGCTTTTAGAGCCGTTATACTAGCATGTCTTTTGGTTAGCATGGAGATAAACCATGCAGCTGCGTTGAGAGATTTTTCTTTGTTTTGAGATACAGAAACAAAAGCTAGGTATCTTAAATCTATATCTTTAGGATCCCTATCAGCTGAATTTGCACCTATAGAAATTCGTTCTTTGGCATATTTGATACCCGAAGGAGATAGAAGACCTCCTCCTAAAAATGCCCCGTCGGCTACAGCGCCAGCTAAAGACAGGAGTTGAGGTCCCCTGCCACCAATATATATGGGAATTTTTTTCCGTATAGGTTTGAATTCCAGTTGAGCTTCATGCAATGAAAATTCATCTCTTGTTGCAGTCACTTTTTCTCCAGAAGTTAGACGTTGGATAGTATCGATTGCATCCCTCATGGCCCCTATTAATTTTGATTGATCGTATCCAAATTTATCTATCCCATGACCGCCAGCACCGAATCCTAATTTTGCCCTCCCATCAGAGAGTTCATCGAGAGTTGCCATCGATGCTGCAGTGAGACCAGGGTTCCGAGTATAAGCATTTGTGACAGAGGGTCCAATGCCAATTTTGTTTGTTCGAGTTGCTGCAAGAGTTGCCCAAGCATAGGTATTCTTTCGGAGGGCCTGGTCTGCTATGAATAAATCTTTATATCCAAGATGTTCAATTGAGTCCACTACATCTATGAAATCTTGAAGCGGTTTGTTGGCTATAAACACTGCACTAGTTTCGCATTTAGAAACCATTGATAGATATGATGTGTTATGGTTAAATATAGTTTATTAATCTGGGACGAATGAAAGTACAATTAATCAATTAGAAAATTATAGAGGTTCCCTTGATGCAGTGTTTGTTGCCTATGAGGATAGAAAACAATTGGAAGAGATTTATCGGCTTCTAAAATACATTCAAATTCGGAAAATTTTAGAGAGTTGATTTTATCCCTTGATATTGACAACGGGGAAGGTTCGTGCCACTTTGTCACCAATACCAAGAGAATCAGATATATTAACCACTTCAGAAACGTCCTTGTATACACCAGGGGCTTCCTCAGATATGGTGGCATCGCTTTTTGCCATAACATGTATGTTTTTTTCTTTCAGTTGTTTCAAGATTTCAGATGCGTTAAAGATTTTTTTTGCCTGGGTCCTACTAAGTATCCTTCCTGCACCATGTGCAGTTGATCCAAATGTTAAATCAATGGATTCCGTGCCGCCACGCAAGATATAACTATCAGAACCCATGCTCCCGGGGATGAGTACTGGTTGGCCAACATTTCTAAAGTCCAAAGGTAATTCTAATCGCCCTATTGGAAATGCCCTGGTTGCCCCTTTTCGATGGACAAATAATTCGCGAGGGGACCCATCAATGATATGGACTTCTTTCTTTGCTATGTTGTGAGAAACATCATAAAGTAGGTTCATGTCTAGATCTTCCCAGGGATTTTGGAATATCTCTTCAAATACCATCCTTACAGCATGAGTAATTATTTGTCTATTGTTCCATGCAAAATTAATGCAGGCGCACATTGCAGCATAATAATCATTGGCCAGTTCACTGCCAGCAGGTGCTGCTGCAAGTTCTTTGTCAGGTAATTGTGTTAAAAAATCAGCATGTTCTATTTCTATTTTTCTAAGATAGTCAGAACACGTTTGATGTCCCAATCCCCTAGATCCAGTATGTATAAGAATGACTATTTGATCTACAGATAAACCATAAGAATTTGCCACATCTTCTCGGAATATTTCTGAAACGCGCTGGACTTCTAAAAAATGATTTCCAGATCCCAAGGATCCAACTTGATTTTTTCCTCTTTGTTTTGCCTTGTGAGATACTTTTGTATGATCTGCATCTGTCCGTTTCCCACCATCTTCACAATGGTCTAGATCTTTGGGAATTGCATATCCATTGGATAGGGCCCACTCGGAACCATTGGATAATATATCTTCTATATCCTGAGATGATGTGTTTATGATACCCCCGCCGCCCATCCCTGTTGGAATTTTATCAAAAAGAAGCCGGGATAAAGATTTTTCTTTTCCCAGGATATCTTTGTATGATAAATTTGTTGTTATCATACGGACCCCACAATTTATATCGTACCCCACACCCCCAGGTGAGATGCAACCAGTGTGTGCATCGGTTGCCACTACACCACCTACGGGGAATCCATAACCTTGATGTCCATCTGGCATGCAAAGTGCATATTTTTGTATTCCAGGGAGTGATGCCGTGTTTTTTAGCTGTTCAAGTGTTTTATCTTTAGAAATTTGACCTAATAATTTTTTACTTGCAAGGATCCTGGCAGGGACTATCATGTCGCCTGAGCGGGGGATTTCCCACATAAATTCCCCTATCTGATTTAGAGATATATTTTCTGTTTCAAATGTGGTCATTGGTTATATGTTAGATATTAGTAGAATGCCATCCTTTTAATTTTTTGGTAATTAAACGTCGAAAACAACGTAGAGTTTCCAGCCAGAAGGTATTCGTTCGATTGCCATATCAGAATAGGTTACTGCTTTGATTTCACGAGAGGTTATGGAGGATATAGGGACGCCGTGATAAACTGAAGACAGAGACCAGTTTGTTTTGTTTTGTTCTATTTGAACTGTGTGGTTTATTGGCAAAACATCATAGATATCTCGTTCGTATATGAGTGTAGCAAGAAAATCGAATAGAAGTGATTCGAGTGATTCAGAGGAAATAGTGAAATTGAATTTGGCACCTCCAGAAAGTGGATCGTCAGAATGTGCAGATGCTAATCCTTCAGCTATCCCAGCAAAAGCCTCTTCAAGTGTTGGTGCAATGGATTCAACTGCTATATCTGCTGTGTGATCTCTGAGGTGATATTGCATAATGAATTCGTGTTGGCATATATAATCGAATAACTTAGAGGTCTGCATTTTGAAATGCGAATATAAAATTATTAAATTTTGAATATCAAATAGATAATAAAGAATGGAGTTATCATAATAGGACTCCCGTTAAAGTTCATAGTGAAAAGTCGTTTTGAATTGCTATGGATAGATTCAGGAGACAGTTATTTGGTGAATGAGGCATGGGGGCTTAAAGAAAAGATAAGAGAAAATGAGAATTTATTGAAACAAGAATGGGGGTTTTTCACGGGAACTTATCATAGGGCAGGAATTTACTGGTGTATTGATGGAGAAACAAAAGAGTTAATGGGATTTATAGCAGTTCGGGATGATGGTTATATTTTTTTCATTGCTGTTGGTCAGAAATGCCGAAGATATGGGGTTGGGAGATACCTAGTAGATTTGGTGAATGAAAGGTATAAAAATATAACGTGCCATGTTAGGACTACAAACACAGGAGCACTTAGATTCTATGAAAAAATGGGATTTATTAAGGTGAAATTGGTTAGTGGATACTACGAAGATAAAGGCCATGCTTATTATTTAGAATTTAATTCAGCAGAAAATGAAACAATATAACGCAAAAGAGTTTACTTATTGAAAGTTAGATGTTTCATAATGGAAGATAGAACGTTGGAATATCTTCGTGGGCGGTTTAGAGATTACTATAGGTACACAAATCCATACCTGCCACCTTCAGCAGAAAGAAGAGAATGGGGTTTTATTCCGTGGACAATTGGAAAGGGAACCATTATGAAAAGGCATCAGTCGCTTTTGAGTACAGGGAATTTACATCAATTTTTGATAGAAAATCGCCCGAAACACGTTTATTTTTCTGCAGGCACATATCAGAGTCCTGGCACTCCTTCGATGATGGGGAAAAAATGGATTGGGTCGGATTTAATTTTTGATTTAGATGCAGATCACTTGCCTTCCATTTCCCCGGAAAAGGATACCTATGCAGATATGTTATTAGCTTGTAAAGAAGAATTATGGAAACTACTTGATTTTATCATAGAAGATTTTAATTTTTCAAACCCAGAGATAGTTTTTTCAGGAGGGAGGGGGTATCATGTTCATGTGAGAGATGAGGGAGTTAGAGAATTGGACCGTTCTGCCAGGAGGGAAATTGTAAATTATCTAATAGGGTCAGGTATAGGGATTGAAACGCTAGTTAATAAGGAGGTTGTAGGAGGGATTGGGTTGAAAAATCCCACTCATAAAAAAAGTATTGGGACCATGGGAGGATGGAGTGAAAAGGTCCATCGAGAAATATTAAACTATATTGAAGACCTTTCTAAATTGGATGACGAGAGCGCAGTTAAGCAATTGCAGAGTTTTGATGGGATAGGATCTAAAACGGCAAAAAATATATTAGTAGTTATTCGAAAAAAATACGAAGAGATTAGTATAGGAAACATAGATGTGCATCCAGATTTTTTTAAATTGGTTGGGAAATTAGTTCCAAGTGTTGTCGAGAAGAAATCTGCATTAATAGACGAGCCAGTAACAACAGATTTGCACAGATTGATTCGTTTGCCGCTGAGCCTTCATGGTGGGACATCTTTGCAGGTGAAGCCGATTGAATATAATGATTTAGATAAATTTGACCCATTAGTAGATGCAGTTCCAAATAGATTTAAAAAATACGAGATAAATGTAAAAGTTAAAGAAGATATATCTATAGAAATAGGAGGAGAAACGTTTACTGCCTCAGAAGGCATTGTTACACTTCCTGAATATGCTGCCATGTTTATGATGGCGCGTGGAAAAGCTGAAAAAATAAAAGAATGAATCTAGAAGAACTACGACAAATACAGATTGAAGAACGAACTAGGGGTGATTTGCAGCCTTTGTTAAGGTCGTTTTACAAAGATGTTGCAGAATATATCAAAGGCCTTCAAATAGAGAGAGAAGATGTTTTGAAAAACCCCACCCAGGGAAGTAACAAAATAAATCGTAGGTTGGAAGATGAAATTAAATCGGTGAAAGAAGTTGTCGAGATTATTTATGGCAGGAGAGTTGGGAAAATGCTCAAAGTTGCTAGTCTTGCAGCTGCAGGTCTCAGAGATGAAGATGTAAGTATGTCTGAAGAAGAGGAAATATTATTTAAAAATCTAGTTATGTTGTTAAGAGAGAATAGAAATGCTATTTTAAAAATTATTTCGGATGGTGACATGAATGATGATATGGCAAGTGCGATAGATACAGATATAACGGATTCTCAAGAAGAAAATTCTGATGAAAATGATAGAAGTACACTTAATGATGGAATAGTATCGGATTTGTCTAAAATTGAATTGAAAATGGTCCAGGGAGTGGGAGAAATTTATGGCGTTGATGGAGAAACATACAACCTAGATGAAGGGGACATAGTCTCGCTGCCAGAAGAAAATGCTAAAATATTGATAGATGCAAAAGTTGCAAAAAGAATTGAATAGAACATAAATTGAATATAATTTAGATATTTTTCGGGCCGGAAAACTTTTTGTTATGGAATAAGATTGAAAGGTATGATAAGAAAAAATGATATTGGTATGTCTATATTTTTTTGGGGAATATTTGGATTATTTTTATTGGCAATAGTGGGTTTTGTTATATACGAATTTATTGGTACATTTGTATTAGGACTATTCGTATACTATGCTTCTAGACCAGTATATACACGGATAAAAACTAAAGTTAAATCCCACACAGTAGCAGCTTTATTATCTTTGGTGTTACTTGTGCTTCCAATCTCAATGATAGTAATATACAGTTTGATGGTGGGGGTTCAGGAACTTGAAGGAGTCATTAGACAATATCAGCTCGAAAACATAGCAGTGTATTTGGCACCATATATTGAAATATCATCATTGACCTCGTCTCCAGGACAGTTGTTATCAGAGGGTATTTTGGATGCATTTGGGAGGAGTTTAGGCAGAGCTACGATGTATTTATCGCTATTAGGGAATGTCATCATTAATGTATTTATCACTATGGCGATTGCATTTTATTTGCTCACAGGAGATAGAAAATTAAGAAAATGGATTGAAAGTAATTTTGTGGATAAAATGGGAGTATTTGAAGCATACTTCGATAGAGTTGACCAAAGTTTAAACCAAGTTATTTTTGGGAATATAGTTAATGTCCTATTGACTGCTGCAATAGGTGTGTTTGTATATACAATTATTGCATTCTTTGCAAGGGATGTTATTGAAATTCCTTACCCAGCGCTATTAGGAATACTAGCAGGTATAGCTAGTCTGATTCCAATAATAGGAATGAAAATTATCTATGTACCAGCAACATTATATATGCTGATACAAGGATTAGTTTTGGGAGAACCAGGAGTGATGTGGGTGCCCGTATTATTCTTAGTGATTTCTTTTGTAGTTGTGGATTGCATTCCAGATCTTATAATTCGACCATATATTTCTGGTAAAAATTTACATGTAGGAATGATGATGTTTTCGTACATATTTGGTCCTTTAGTATTTGGGTGGTATGGGATATTTTTAGGCCCTATGCTGTTTGTTCTGTTATTGCATTTTGCTGAGTTGGTATTGCCCAAAATGATCAGTGAAAATGCAGTTAAACAAAATAAATCTGTTTTGAAAAAGAAGAAAAAATAATAAATTGCTATAAGGTGATATTGGCTTGTAGACTTGCCGCTTGTACAGTATTATACATTAACATGGCACGGGTCATGGGGCCAACTCCACCGGGTACAGGTGTGATTGCTGCCGCTTTTTTACTAACACTGTTGAACTCTACATCACCAACTAGATGATATCCTTTATCGCTATTATCATCTACACGGTTGACACCGACATCTATGATGATTGCTCCGTCGGATACCATAGTTCCATCGATTAATTCAGGGACTCCAACGGCAGCTATTATAATGTCTGCTGCAAGTGTTTTTTTCGCCAGATCAGAAGTTCTAGAATGACATATAGTAACTGTTGCATTGCCACCTATGGATTTTTGAATGAGTAGATTCGCTAGGGGTTTGCCAACAATATTCGACCTCCCAACTACGACCACGTCTTTCCCAGAAGGATCTACTTCAATTGATTCGAGTAATTTTTGGATACCGTGTGGCGTGCAAGGTTTATATCTAGGATTGCCAGAAACTAGAAGTCCCACATTTTCGGGATGGAACCCATCAACATCTTTTAGTGGATCTATGCGAGAAATTACATTTTTTTCACTTATTTGGTTTGGCAAAGGCATTTGTACAAGATATCCATGTACTTGTTGGTTTGAATTTAGATCTTCTATTGCAGAGTACAGATCTTTCGCAGGGGAACTTGGATCAAGTACTATGTCTAGGGCATTCATTCCAAGTTCTTTGCAATCTCGTTGTTTCATAGAGACATAGGTATTGCTTGCGGGATCGTCACTCATTAAAACTGTGGCCAGTCCAGGTACAATTCCTAAATCATTTAGTGCTTCTATTTTGGGTTTGAGATCGTTTTTAATAGTTGCTGCGATTTCATTTCCATCGATGATATGAACCATTATACTGAGTTTAATCTGGAGACATTTTAAGCCTTGGATTGTTAGTTTAAAAGTTGCGTTTGGGGATATCTAGAGATATAAGGGATATTTTTCACAGAGAGTTTTAATTTCATTTAAAACAAAAGACTTTGTTGCATTGTCATTGATGTTGTTGATCATTTTAACTATGAGTTCTCCAACAAATTTACAGTCAGTTTCGGTGAAACCACGAGTTGTGATAGCTGGAGTCCCTATACGGATCCCACTAGCTAAAAATGGAGATCTAGTTTCTCCAGGAACAGTGTTTGCGTTAAGGACCATGTTTACAGATTCTAATTTATTTTGAACTTCTTTTCCAGTGAGATCGGGGTGGGAATCGCGTAGATCAACTAGAACTATGTGTGTGTCTGTTCCACCTGATACTATCTTCAGTCCGCCTTCAGAAATGGCATTGCATAAAGATTTTGCATTTGCAACAACATGAGATGTGTAATCGGAAAATTCGGGGGTTAGTGCCTCTGCAAATCCAGCTGCTTTTCCAGCAATGTTATGAAGAAGAGGACCTCCCTGCATTCCTGGCATAACTGCAGTGTTAATTTTAGAAATATAATCTTGATCATTGCATAAAATAATACCCCCTCTTCCAGACCTAATTGTTTTATGAGTAGAACCAGTTACAAAATCAGAGAATTTCATAGGAGATGGATGTTGACCTCCAGCAACTAATCCTGTTATATGTGCCATATCAGCTAGATGGTAAGCGCCGATGTCTTCTGCAACTTCTTGGAATTTTTCCCATTCTACAATTCGAGGATATGCAGAAAAGCCAGATACAATCATGTCTGGTTTAAATTCTTTTGCTATAGATTCCATGGATTCATAATCTATATATCCAGTAGAATGATCAACTTCATAGTGTCTAATTTCATAAAACTTTCCTGAAAAATTTGCAGGGTGGCCATGGCTCAGATGACCACCATGGGTTAAAGACATAGACAATATTTTGTCTCCTGGATTTAATACTGCAAAATAAACACCCATGTTTGCTTGAGTTCCAGAATGAGGTTGGACATTGGCATATTCACAGCCCCATATTTCTTTTGCCCTGTCGATGGCAAGTTGTTCGATGCCATCTACATGTTCGCATCCGCCATAATATCTTGATCCAGGATATCCTTCTGCATATTTATTTGTAAGAATGCTTCCCTGGGCCTGTAAAACAGATTTTGAGACATGATTTTCACTAGCGATGAGAGCTAAAGTTTCTCTTTGGCGTTTTAATTCGTTATCTAGTAGATCAGATAGAATGGGATCAGTTGACCTTATTGCGCTATTGTCCATAGGTAGATTATAATTTAAATGAATTTAAGATATTTGAAATGGATTTGAATGCTTTTTAGATACTTGGCAAGTAATGTTCTGTAGATAAAAATGAATAGTAAATAAAAAGGTCCGGGTGCGAGAATTGAACCCGCGTCTCGGGCTCCACAAGCCGGAAGGATAACCACTACCCTAACCCGGACACTGATAAAAATACTTTGCCTCAAGTAAAATACATTCCGACTCTGAAGGAGATTTTATTACCTTCGAGATTGGTTAAGTAATAGACGTGGCAATAACAGATAGAATTTATCTCAAGAATCACACGCAGATATGTTCACAAATGGATTGCAGAGTTCCAAAAAAAGTATTTAGTGGTGCAACTCTAGATCTTGTTTTTACAGGGGATATCGATAGAGTTGATGCATCTATTAGAAAATACATTTATGCTTTCGCTAAAGATTTTTTGAATTGTGATTGTGAGTCCAATCCATATTGTAAGCATCCCGAGAAAAAATTTATGGAATACATGCTAGAATTGAGGAGCGAGGGAAGAACTCCAGAAGAAATTATACATAAAATGGGAGAGGATTACATGGTATACTCATATATTTCAGATGTTGTTTCTTTCATAGATGATTCTATTAGAACATTAGAAGTTGTTGAAGCAATTGCTAGTTTAGATGATAGGAATGGAACTTTTGAAAAGGCAGTGGAAGCTAAAAAATCCCTTCTATAGTTTTTTTATAATTTCCAGGAATCGATGAGATCGTTTTCAGCATCCAGATCTTCGAGAAAAATGACTTCAGATTCAGATTCTCGCTCGCGAATAGATGTTATGTATCTTTTATATTCAGCGAGTTGTTCTCTTAGATGTTCTGTCTCCAATTCCAATCGTTCGTGATCCCTTAAGAAGCTTGTAGGTACTTCTACTCGAGGAGGGAATCCAGCATCAGAATCAGTCAGAGGGTCTTCTGCTACGACTCTGACCTGCCCTCTACGCTCGACGAACATTCGAACATAATTTCGGAAAACAGTAGAAAGTGCCATTCCATTTTCTTTTGCTATTTCCTGCAGAGCCTCGAAAGTTGGCTCGTTTACGCGAAAAGAAATTGTCTTGTTCTTATTTGTTTCTTTCATAGGAATTGATTCTAGAGTCCCTACTATTTAATCGTTCGTCAGACTTCGATTGATGATATAAAACATTACAATGAGTCTATAGAACTTTCTATTGCCAGTAGAGCTGCTTCTTTGTGTGCATTTAAGTCATCCCCGTAGTGTAGGCGTGCTTGTTCTGCATAGATACTAGGAGATTCTTTGAATGAAGATATACGTTCTAAAGTAAGTAGTGCGGTTTCTGCGACCCAGCGATTTCTAGTTGCAAGATCAACTTTTGTTATAGATTCTGGCCTAATTGAAACAGTTATAGTACCATCCTCATCTTTGGAATAAGTTTTTGGTTTTCCTGTAACAGCGACATATGCAGGAGGTTCTAGCTTACGTAGCGAGCTAGTAGAATCTGGTTGGTATTGTCCAGAAAAGATATGAAAGATTCCAGTTGGATCTGATATGCGGCCATGCCACCATTCTGATTCGTTTCCAATATTATCAAGCTGGGTCAATGTCCCTACAATAAATACCCTATTTGCTCGTTCCCCAGTTGGAAGTAGAAGATAATTGGGAGCACGTTCATCGTTTGACTCCTTGAAAGTGTGTGTTGCGGTATTGAATTCGCTCGCGAAAATGCGATGTGCCACTTCTCTAGAAATTGAGATGCTCATTAGAATGACCTCGCTTGTATCATAATTGCTTCCATATCTACAGGATCAGATAATACTTGGGCCTCGCTAGCAATTAGATATCTGCTAAATTTAGATCCATGAATCAGATAGTATTTTCCAAGAAGACTACCACGCATTTTTGTGAGGACTACACTAGTGTCAACAGCTTCTATTGCCATCGATTCTGCTTCGGCTAGACCTATCCCAGTAAGAGATTCAGTTATCGTTGAATTTAATATAACTTCGTGGACATTGACCCCATCATCGATGACTGCTTTGAGGCGTAAATCGGATTTTCCTGGCACCTCCCCATGTTCAGCGCAGAAACCATTCTGAAGGACTCGGGTGCAGGTTTCAATAGTACATCGTTTTATTAATCCACTGCCAGATTGTATATCTACGAGTGCACCTTCTATTGAAGTAGACCCATCTCCAATTTCTATGTCTTGGTCTAATGTTTCGATTATAGTGGTTCGATTAAGTTTTATTGAAAATCGACCCCCCCATTCATCGGTTACAACGTTTTTTAACAAATAGGTTTTTCCTTCTTCTAATTTGGGCAGATTAGATTTCGCCCATTTGGTAAATTTGATGGTCCCGGTTTCATCCCCAACTAAACCTACTTGATCTATAGATTCTATATTGGGAACCCATAAATCAACTAATTTTACTTGAATATCGACCCATTGACCGGGAGAATTTATATCTTGAATTTTTATTTTAGAATTGGCCCCACGGGTGTTATTTGTAGATGTTGTGGACGAGGGAGTGTTTCTATTTAGAATACTCCGTATGGCCTCGTCCAATGGTACACTGTATCCTTGTACCATGGTCTTTAGTTGAGCTTCTATTTCATCTATACCGATCTGAATTTTATCAGAATTGTTATTATGCAATTCTTCAGCTTGTTTGCGTAAATCAATCATTATTTCACCATCTCCGCATTTTTAGACATAGGAGATGCCTTGATTTTTGTTTGCGTACTTAATAATACTTTCCAAGCAGGGTGAAAGTGAAAATTAAAATTTAAGATCCCCAGAAATCTTCCCTACTACCAAGATTAGGACGTGAGGGTTTTTTTGGCTTTCGTTCATAGGTTTCTTCAGGTTGAATTGGCTCCTCTTCATCTATAAGCTCTAGACGTTCGATTTCGTCTGCACGGGCATGATTGGCTTTTACGCTTGTAATCCTAACAAGAGATCTTGCTTCAGGTAGAACTCCATCAACGAAAATAACAAATCCATCATCTGTATGTCCAACTCCAGCCCCACTTTCATGAATATCAGTGACAGTGACAGCTATTTCTTCTCCTATTTTTACAGGTTGTTGTTTTAACTCCCGGATAGGAAGGCTATAATGATTACACCATTCCATTCCACTACGATTGGCATAAAATTGACATCCTAGGCCTTGGAAACGCTCAGAAAAACTTGGACACTCCCCTTCAAGGGGGCAATTCGGCATATGCTAAGTTTAGTTATTCTGGTGCCTAAACGTTTCCGTTGTAAAAATAGTTTGATAACCAATTCTATTGTCAAAAAATTCAAAACACAGTCCTTAGAGTGACTTTTGGAAATGAAGGGGAAAAGACGTTTAAACTCTCTTGGTCAAATACCACAAGATGTTGTTAATTCTATGCGTGGATTTGGATGACGATCTAGGTAGAAAAACAGGTATAGAAACTCCAGTTATGGGGAGAGAAGCTGTTGAGAAGGCAGCATTGGCTCTAGCAATAGCAGACCCTAGTGATTCGGATGGTAATGTTATGTTTCGAGGTTTACAATTGTATGGAGAGAATCTATTAAATCCAGTTGAAATAGCAGTTATTACGGGGAGCGCAAAAAATGATGTTGTTGCAGGGAGAAAAATTGGATCTGAGACTGATAAAGTCTTGAATAGGATGTTCTCAGGAGAGGAAATTAGAACAATAATTGTAACAGATGGGGCACAAGATGAAAGTATCCTTCCAATAATTAGAACTAGAGTCGAAATAGAAAGTGTTGAAAGAGTAGTCGTTCATCAGGCCCAGGTTTTAGAATCAACGTACTATACTGTAAAACAGTTTATAAGTGACCCAGATACAAGAGGAACTTTGTTGGTTCCAATTGGAATACTAGTTTTGATCTACCCGCTTTCAGTTATTTTTGAAAATATTGATAGAGGCAGTTCTATGTTGGGAGTTATTACAGCCATCATAGGGGTTTATGTGTTATTTAGAGGACTAGGAATAAGAGATTCTGTCAAGCAAAAAATAGATAAAATCAAACGAGATTTGTATACAGGGAAAATCAATTTAGTTTCTTATTCTGTTGCAGCCATCATAATATTGATAGGATTTCTTGAAGGATTAAATTCATTTGAGGGTTTAGAAATGGTAGGTGGAAATTCAATGGGCGATAGAGGGATAATGAAATCCATCGCGATTTTTGCTTTCGGGGGAATAAAGTGGTTTGGAGCTGCTGGAATTGTATCTAGCGTGGGGCATATAACAGATAAGTATGTGAATGAAAAATTGAAACTAAATTATCTAAACGCCCCGATTTATGTCATTTCTATTTCAAGTGTTTTGTATGCAGTTAGTGGATATATAATAGGAACACTAGACTTGGAATTTTTAGCCATGGTCATATTTTTAAGCACCATTCTTGGGTTTTTAAGTACACTATTATTGAATGTATTAGATAAAAGATTAAAAAATCAATAAGATCTACTTATAGCGAAGTTTACTAATTCTGAAAGATAATCAAGTGAAACGCCATTTGTCGTTTCTATTTCGCCCAGAATTTGCAGAGCTTTATTGGCTTGAAGATGGGCCCTAGAATTGGCCTCCAAGGGAGATATTCCTGCCACTTGGAGTAACGATGGGCGGTTGAGATTTTCATCTTGTCCAATTGGTTTTCCCAAAGTCAACGTATTAGAAGTCACATCTAGTACGTCGTCTCTGATCTGAAATGCCATCCCCAAAGATTCTGCATATCGACCTAATAAGTCGATAGTAGAAGGGTCTGATTTGGCGGCTATACCGCCTAATTCTGCCGCGGCACGGAATAGAGATCCTGTTTTTCTTCGAGCTAGGTCTAGATATTGAGCTTCGTTTTGTGGTTGAGATACTAGCTCCATTGCTTCTCCACTGCCGAGGTCTTCCATTGCTTTTGAAACACATTCTAGCGCTAATGGATTGCTAGAGAATAGAGTGAATGCTTCCCCTATTAGACTGTCTGATGAAATAACTGCATCACTGTGGCCAAATTCTACCCAAGAACTTGTATTGTTTCTTCGTATAGCAGATGAGTCTATGATGTCGTCTATGATGAGAGATGCCGTATGGATCAATTCAATTCCAACTGCAAAATTGATTGCTTTTTTAGGATCACCGCCAACAGATTCGCATGAAAGTAATGTCAATAAGGGACGGAAACGTTTGCCGTTTGAAAGTGCAGAGTGTTGCACTGATTTACGCAAGGGTGGTAAATTTATCTCATTGACTACCTCAGATAAGCGCTTTTCAAGTGTTGACCTATGAGCATCTAGATAGTGCACAGTTGAAAGTGGATAACAATAAATAAATAGATAGTGATAGGTGTGCTAAAAAAGAGAGATTATGGTTTAAGAAAATTCTTTAATTAAAGCGGGTAGAATTTCGAACAGGTCTCCGACGACACCATAGTGAGATATGTCGAATATGGGGGCAAGTGGGTCTTTATTTATAGAAATTATAACCTGAGGATCCTTTATTCCTGCGAGATGTTGAACTGCGCCTGAAATTCCAACTGCTATATAGATAGACGGTGAAACTTTTTTTCCAGATTGTCCAACTTGGCGGTCTTTTGGAAGCCAGCCATAGTCAACTATTGGTCTAGATGAAGAAACTGTTGCCCCAATAGATTCTGCTGTTGAGAATATTAATTCTAAATTGGATTCTTCCCCTATTCCGCGTCCAACGCTTAGAAGTAAATCTGCTTCCGATATGTCGATTTCTCCGGGTGGAGATTCTTCATGACTTTTGACTTTGAAATTAAAGGATTTTTCATCTATTACGTGGATGAATGGGTTTATAATAGCATCCCCAGGGATGTGATCATTAGACCATGCACCTGGACGAATTGTGAGTATCGCTGGCGAAGTTGAAGAGATTTTGACACATAATTTAGAAGAATACATTTCGCAAACCGCTTCAATTTGTTCAGTGTAATCGAATCGGGTTATGCCGGGCAAGAGTGGTATGTCGAGAAGAGAGGAGAGAGCAGGTGCATAATCGGTGCCAGTCGAGGTATGTAGAGAAAGGGTGAAAATGGGATTTATTTTGGCGTGAAGGGATGTTATTATTGGTATATAAAGATCATGATTATATGGCTGATCTGCAGAGGTTGTGTGGATTGTATGAACCCCTTTGATACTTACTTCTTGAGATAAAGCATCTAAATTTTGTCCGATGATAGAAACATGAATGTCTGCTCCAATGGGGGTTGCAAGTTGAATTCCTGCATTTAATAAGCCAAAAGAATCTGGATTTAAGGTTCCATTTTGGTGTTCGATTATAATTAATATATTTGGCATTATTTATCCCCGAATCCTAAGCCTTTGATTATATCAGCTATTTGTGCAGCTTGTTCAGAGGGAGTACCTTCAAAGTATTGGATGCTGTTGTTTGAGATAGGTAAAGAAAATTCGATTAAATCAATACGTGGTTTGAATTCGTCCATGTCTGTAGATAAATCAGATAACGAAAGGACTTCTAGTTCTTTTTGTTGGGCTTGTTTGATTCCACGTAAACTAGCGTATCTGGGTGAATTTATTCCAGTCTGAATGGTTAGAACGGCTGGGAGAGTTACTTCTGCAAGTTCATCTACGCCATTTTCGAGTTCTCTTCTTACATTTGCCTTGTTTCCAGATATTTCTAACTCGGTTACTAACGTGGCCCAATTAAATCCAATTTTTGCCGCCAAAGATACACCAGTTGATCCCCAACTATCACTGCTAGATTGAACACCGGTGAAGATTATATCTGGAGATATTTGTGGCACTATTTTGGACAATATCTGAGACTTTAATTGAGGATCAAGAAATGGAAGTTTTTCTAATTCTGAATCCCATATTCGTATGGAGCGATCGACTCCTTTTGCCAATGCCATTCTTATGGTTTTTTCGGCGGATTTTGGAGCTATAGTTACAGAAACTACTTCTGAACCGGGCACAGATTCTGCAACTTGAATTGCTGCCTCTATTGCATATTCATCCCATTCGTTTAGACCATATGTAAAATCAGTTTCATTTAGTGAATTATCAGATATATCTATAGCGTCTTCGGGGGTTGCAACTTCAGTTATTGCGACAAGTAATTTCATAAGGTTTGATTGGTCGATTATTTGTTATTGGTGGTTTTGATATTAACGGTTTAATTATTTGGGAGGCCTAAGAGAGATTAGATTTTCTCGGCCTATCCTAAGTTTGTCCACGAATCCTTTTTGTTCTAGATGAGATAGTACCTGGGACACTTTTGCGTTGGACCAATCTGTTTTTTCTACTATCTCAACTTGTTTTATCCTACCTCCGCGTTGCTTGATTATGTTTAGAACAACTTCTTCATCTGATATTAAAGGAGAGAGGTTTATTTTTTCAGTTTTGTTAGATATGACAGGTATTTTAAAGAAATATTTGTGGACTAATGGATGACTAGATACATAGGGAGAAAGCATTATTAAATCATTTAATGGAGACCAGTTGAATTTTTTCATGGATATAAACACGATGATTAAGGATATTAATAACAATGAGCCAACGATTGGAAGAAGGGCATCTGAAATGTTAGATGATTTATCAGTAGGAATTGTAACTTGAGGCAGTTCTATTAGAATCGCAGATGGTTCTCCAGGGAGCAAGATGGCAGGCCCCATTACATGAAGAGTTCCGTTTGATACACCATGCGAAGAGCTTTGGGCTACGTAGTTGGGAGGGAATTCTATTATGAGTTCCTGATTCTCTAGTAAAACGGGTAACCATGTATCATCAGAACTAATATAAAATACATCTCCAAGTTCCATTTGAGAATCTTGAAAATGGGTGAAATTTGTCCAGATAAAAGATGTTGTGAATGAACCATAATCATCTGAAATTGAAAAATGATGAGATACTTCTATGAGTTCCATGATTCTCCCTGTATTGGTAGTTGATATGGCTGCAGCATTACTAAATGGAGTTATAGGAATAGGAGGATCGTTGTTATATTTTAGATCCGTGGAGAGTTGCTCGAATGCAACTCTATCACGGTCGGAATTCAAAGAAATATTCAAGTCTACAGTCCACAAAGCATCTCCTGATGGTTCAAGTGTTATTTTGATGGTTGTATCGAGAATATCAGAGGGGGAGATTTCCTGGCCCATTGAACCCACACAAAAGACCGATAATAAAATGATTAATATTGAAAACCATCTTATTATTGATATATTCATAATGGGCTATTGGTTTAAATGAGAAAAAATGTTGCTAAGAGATTATTGGGCTATATAGGACCGTTTTTGGTTGTTGGAAACATATGAATGTTGATGAATAAGGGGTTAAATATAGGATTGATAGTACTATTATTAGCCTCGTTTATGGTAGGAGGAGTTTCTGGGGAAAGTGATAGCAATGAAGAGCTATCAGATGCAAATATTAGGATTTTGGGAATTGGAACTTCTGAGAAATCTGAATTTGTTGTCCAGAAACTAGATTTGATGGTTTCTATCGAATTGAATAGAAAAATTATGGAAGGCGATTTCGACCAATACAAAATTTCTAATGGAGTCATAGAAGCGAGTGATAGAGAAAGTAAAAGAGAGGTTCTTTTCCAGAGAGTAACGGAGATAGAAATCGAATCGATAGATCTAATTGATGAGTTTAAACAAGTTAGGCTAAAGTGGAATGATGGGTTGATTGGGACAGATCAATTATATAGAGAATTAATATTGATAAGCACCAAATCGGATGTTTTAAAGAGTGCACTTGACCATGTAGAAAATGAAACAGATGGCATTTCACAGATAGGATTGAGCGGCAAGATTAGATCGATTGAAGAGGGATTAATTCCGCTAACAGGTCCAATTAGGACACATATGATATCGATGGCTTCCGGAGAGAGTAAGAGCGAAGAAATATGCGTGAACTCTTCTTCTAATGGGTTATCGTTATCCATTATCAAAGGGACCCAATATATACGTGAGGCATATAGGGGAGATCAACAGTCAGTTTTGGGAGTAGGCGGCATAAGTTTGGATGAAGCCAGCGAGAGGACAGCTGAATTATACCCAACTGCTTATGATCCCCGAATGAGTCAACAGACAGGGATTATGGGAGAAGGAAGAGGTTATAGAATAGAGATTGGATTTAAAAGTGGATCACTGACATCATATTTAGATGGCGAGACACAAAATGTTTTTTATGAGATTCAGGAAAGAAAATTGGGAGCTTTGACACCGGGATTAATTATGGAAGTTGATGGGGGAGATACATCAATTATTGTTGAACGTGGATTTGAAGGAGGCCCCATGAAAGTGATAGTTTATGATGAAATTACCCAGAAAACGGTGCCCGCAGAGTTTAGAATTGGTGAAGATAGGGTAGTAAACATAAACAGAGGCGGTAAATGGATAATAGCACCTGTAGAAATATCAGAAGCTAAAATCATAAGAGATGGTAGAGAGATAGTGTTTGAAATATACCCCACTGCGCAGAAAAAGGTAAAAATTAAAAATAAAGAGTAGTCGATTAGATTGGAACGTGTGCAAGCGTGATGATGGCAAATGGACTGCCAAAATGGGCTTGTAGGCAGATGTGTTGTATTTTTTCGAACCCGGCTTCTGAAAATAGTTGATCGGCTTCGTTTTCTGTGTAAAATAGCATTATAGACATTGCCATTTTACCAAGTATAGTCTGGTTTGGTTTTTTGGGTCCAACTATGAGTATTTTTCCTCCTGGTTTGACTATACGCCGAATTTCAGAAAGTGCCTGAATGGGATTGGGCCAATATTCTATTGATCCAGAGGACCAGACTGCGTCGAAAGTGTCGTCGTGGAATGGGAGGAATTCTACATCTCCAAGAGACAGTGAGACATTTGGGTAGAGGGGTTTTGTTCTGGCTTTGTTAAGTTGATGTATGCTTTGATCAATTCCGAATATATTATCAGTACGTGTTAGCAGACCTTCAATTCCAAACCCGGTTCCACAGCCAACATCCAATACTTTGAAGGTAGAATCTATATCGAATAGATCTAAAGCTTTTTCGCGCATTGATAGTGTCCAGAAAAGTGGGTTGATTTTATCATATACTATTGATAAATATTTATAGAAAGTTTTAGCCCTTTTTTTATTTTCTAGAAATCCCATTAGAGGAATAATTTCCCCGACAGAGAAAAAAACATGCGGTTGGCAATTGGTGGAAAATGAAGATAATTTATATCCGAATTATAGAGATTCCACTGGAACTCGATCGCAACTACCAAATATACACCAGGCCCAGATTTGAACAAGATGGCAAGACCAGAGGTTCTTGAGAAGATAAAAGGCATAGAAGTGGAAGTGGAAGAAATTATTTCAGACGCTGAAATAAAAGCTCAACAAATTATTACCAGAGCGGAGGAAAAGGCAGAAGAATTGGTTTTGAAGGAAAAGGATAAAACAAAGAAGTTTCAGGAGGATAAGGTGGGGAAAGGACGAGAAGAATTGGAAGTGGAATGTAAAAAAATTCTTAAAGGAGTTGACAAAGATATTAAAAAATTGAATAAAAATGCAGAGAAAAACCACGAAGAGGTTATTGAATTTATTAAAAATTGGTTTAAGGAGTCGGTGGATGCTAAGGCCTAAACAAATGAGCAGGGTATCTATAACAGGTACCAAAGATGTCATGGAAGAGTTCGTATCTATAATCCATGGATTGAATGCAATACATCTTATAGAATATGATGGTTCTTGGGACGGTTTTGAGAGGGGGAATCCGGGCGATATGGCAGAAGAAGTTTCTGAGAAATTGGTTACAGTGAGATCTATTGAGAGCATACTTGAAATTGTACCAGAATATTTTGATTCAAAATACAAATTTAATGACAAGGGTGAAGAAAAATTAGAGGTTCTACGAGAGAGGGTTAATGGTTTAGAAGACAGAAGAAATTTTATTCTGGACAGAGTAAGAAGAATAAGCGAGTTGCTAAAAGAAGCAGAAATTTTTGCAGATATTGGAATTGATCTAGACTTACTTTTAGGATATGACAATTTTGCCGTGGTGGTCGGGAAAGGAGATGTTGAGAAAATAAGAGATGCATTATCTGAGTCCCAGGTAGAGATTTTTTCTGGTGAAAAATCTTTAGCAATATTTTCAGAAAAATCTGATGAAAATATTTTGAATGGGTTGGATGGGATTGGGCTTGAAGAGGTAGAAATTCCAGAAAATGAAAAAGATGTTTCTAAATACATTTTAGAGTTGAATGACGAGAAACAAAAATTGACAGAAGAGCTTGGTGACATTCAACTCTCTATGAATAGCATGGGGAGTGAAGCTAAGAAATTCTTGCTTGCAAGTGAAGAAATGTTATCTATAGAAGTGCAGAAGACAGAAGCCCCACTATCGTTTGCTACTACAGAAAATGCATTCATTGCAGAAGGGTGGATACCAACTAAAATTTTAGTCGAACTAAATAAAAGACTTCAAAAAACCATAGGAGATCATATGTTGGTGGAAGAAATTGAATGTGCAGATTATGACGAGGATGGATTTGTAGAGCACGGGGAGGAAATTGAAACTGACGATGTAGATATCAAAATGGGCAACTCTTCCCCACCAGTTGTTCAAGATAATCCCTCCATTGTGCAGCCTTTTGAAGTATTGGTTCAGACGATTGGCAGACCAAAATATTCTGAATTGGATCCTACGCTGATAATATTCCTCACATTTCCAGCATTCTTTGGATTCATGATAGGGGATTTGGGATATGGTATTTGTTATGCCATTATTGGGTATTTATTAATGAAAAAATCAGATAGCATCGGTATTAAAAGTTTAGGTGGCGTTGCTATTTGGGCAGGGTTATTTACAATGTTTTTTGGAATCTTTTATGGAGAATTTTTTGGATTGCACGTACTAGGAGAAATAGTTTGGAATGGGCACCCGCCAATAGAAAAAGGACTTTCCCCTAAAACGGCACATTTTGCATTATTATGGCTTGTTGTTGCTATGTTGTTGGGTTTGCTTCATGTAACCGTAGGGCATATTTTTGATTTTGTAAATAAAATGAAACGTAGCTTCATGGATGCTATTTTGGAGAGTGGGTCCTGGATTCTCCTCATGGGAGGTGTTTGGGTATGGGTTTTTAGTAAACATGCTAGATCTGCCAAGCCAGATTTGCTTTTTGAACAGTTAGCAGGAGAACCATTAGCATTCACAGGATTCTCATCTGAGATTGGTGTTTTAGCGCTTGGCATAGCTGCAATCGGGCTTATATTGATGATTATTGGTGAGATAAAACATCAGGGAGTTCTAGGAGCCATAATCGGAATATTAGAAAGTCCAAATGTCCTGGTGAATATTCTTTCTTATGCTAGGATACCTGCAGTGTTGTTGGCTAAAGCCGGGATGGCTTTTGTTGTTAATTTGTTAGTTTTTGGCGCATATATCGCAGAAGATGGTGCTAGTCACTTTATGCATAGTACTGCCATTGCAGCAGTACATGGTGAAATAATATTTCCTGGATTGATTCACCCAGCTAGTTTTGGGTTTTTTGGTTTAGTAGGCGGTGGCATTATTTTGATATTGGGCCATGCAATAGTTCTAGCACTAGGGGTTACGAGTGCAGGTTTACAATCTGTTCGTTTAGAATACGTGGAATTCTTCCAGAAATTCTACGCCGGCGGAGGGGTCATGTACACTCCTTTTGGGAAGGATAAAAAATATACTGAGTGAGATTTCCGAGCAGCGAAAGTGTAAATAAATAATTTTTATTTTTTGAAAGGATTCAAAGAATGATTTGATAAGTTTTATCAAGAGTGTTGCCAAATTAAAGGACGTTATAGAAGATAACTAATCGAATTTATCATGCTTGAAATTATATCAGACTTACTCGCTAATAACCCTGTATTGCTACAAGAAAACGTTGCCTTTCCACCTAAGGCTGCTGCTGCACTAGGCGTTGGCCTAGCTGCCCTAGGGGCAGGTATTGCAGAGCGAGGCATAGGTGCTGCCGCTGTGGGGGCAATTGCAGAAGATCGAGACTTTTTTGGAATTGGTCTTGTCATGACAGTATTACCAGAAACACTAGTCATTCTTGCCCTAGTGGTTATATTCCTAGTGTGAAAGGGTGAATTACTAATAATGAGTCTCGAAACTGTTGTGGAGGATATTAGGAAGGAGGCACTCAAAAGTGCCAAGAGAATACTTTCTGAAGCATCGAAGGTAGAAGAAGGAATAGTGGACAGCGCTAAAAAAAGTGCTGCGGGTGTGAAAATGGAAGGGAAAGAAGAAGTGGATCGCATAATCAGACTTGAGAGAGAACAACGGTTTTCAAGTGCGAATCTAGAAGCTAAACAAAAAGTGCTCGAAATGAAACGTGACCTAATAGAAATTATTAGGAATGATGTAGAAGAAGAAATCAAGAGTATAAGTGGAAAAGAGAGAGAAGCCCTAACGAAAATATTGATAGATTCATCTGCGAAAGAATTTGAAAATGTGGATGATATAGTGGTTTATGGTCAATCTAAAGATGAAAAACTTCTTAAATCACTATTGAAAAATCACAAGGGCATCAAATATGGAGGTATGTATGATTGCATAGGAGGAGTGGTAATGGAAAGTGAATCTGCACGCATGAGAGTAAATAATACGTTTGACTCTATTATTGATTCTGTGTGGACAGAAGAATTGAAAAATATTAGTGAGCTTTTATTTGGATCAAATCAATGAGTAGCTCTGAATCGGGAAATTATGAATATGTATCTGCGAGGGTTAGATCTCGTCGTGCGTATTTGTATACGGATGAAGATTATCGCAGAATTATTCGTATGGGCCCAAATGAAATATCGAGATATATGGAAGAGACCACCTATTCAAATGAAGTTAATGAGTTTGGTGCTAGGTACAAAGGTGTAGACCTGATAGAATATGCTTTAAATCATAATCTTGCTAGCCAATTTGAGGATTTATTGAGATGGTCAGAGGGAGAATTATATGAACAAATATCAAGATATTTAAAGAAATTTGATGCATGGAATGTGAAAACAATTCTTAGAGGCATTTATGCAAAAGAAAAGCTTGAGACGATTCGGGACGACCTAATACCCGCTGGAGAATTTAAGATTGCATTTTTAGAACGTTTGATTGGATCTGAAAGTATAGATGAGTTTGTCAATTTACTTGCAGGAACTATGTTTGGGGAACCACTAGTGTCTGGTTTAAGAGATTACGAAGATACCCAGCTACTAGTTTCCATGGAGAATGCAATAGACAGAAGCTACTATGATCAATTGCTTAAAAATATGGAGGTTGTAGAAGACCCTTCTGTTGGACTATATACAGACTTTCTTCGTGCCGAAATAGATTTTAAAAATGTAATGAATGCACTCCGAATAGCACATAGTGGGTCGGATATTTCAATTGCAGAATATTATATCCAAGGAGGAAAACAATTTACAGCTTCTAAATTGAGTTCTGCTATGAAAAATGTAGATGAAATGGCAGGAATGATTAGAGAATCTAGGTATGGAAATCAGCTTTCAACTGTTTTGGAAAAACTTGAAAATTCAAATAGTTTAATTGATTTTGAGCACGGGCTTGAAGCAGTGTTGTTGGCCTATTGCGATCGTCTTTCTAATGTGTATCCTTTGAGTGTCTGCCCAGTGATAGCATTTGTACTTTCAAAAGAAAAGGAAATAGAAAATGTTAGGGCCATTGCTAGAGGAAAAGAAGCAGGACTATCTCCTGAAGAAATAGAAAAACAATTGGTGATTTTATGAGTCAAGAAATTGCAGTTATAGGAAGCCCAGATTTTACAACAGGGTTCAAACTTGCAGGAGTGAGACGGTGTGAAAGTGTGCAAGAGACTGAAAAATCAGAGATGCTAGATGGCGTTGTAGAAAGAATATTGACAGAAAACGGAATAGGAATTGTTGTAATGCACCAAGATGATCTCACATACCTCTCAAAAGAAGTTAGAAAAGCTGTAGAAAAAAGTGTAGATCCCACAGTAGTTACACTAGGGGGGGTTGAATCAAGTGGTTTAAGAAATCAGATAAAACGAGCTATAGGCATTGATTTAATGAGTGATTAAAAAAATGAGCCAAGTAAAAGAAAAAATCATGGAAAATGGAATTATAAAAAAAGTAAGTGGACCCGTTGTTGCAGCAGCAAATCTAGATGCAAAGATGAACGATATGGTTTACGTAGGTAATGAAGGGTTGATGGGAGAAGTAATTAGAATAAAAGACGACCTTACAACAATACAGGTTTACGAAGAAACATCAGGCGTGTCTCCGGGAGAACCAGTAGAGAACACAGGGGAACCATTATCAGTGGATCTTGGGCCAGGAATGTTGAATTCTATATACGATGGAGTTCAGAGACCGCTTGCTGTGTTAAAAGGTCAGTTGGGGGCATTTCTTGATAGAGGTGCGGACGCACCTGGTATTGATCTGGAAAAAAAATGGGAATTTAAAGCCACCGTCAAGGTCGGAGATCAAGTCGATGCAGGAGATATCATAGGAACGGTTGAAGAAAGCGAGAGTATAGAACATAGAGTCATGATACCTCCAAATTATAAAGGGGGTAAAATCGTGAGAATAGAAACTGGAGAATATACGGTTGTGGATGAAATAGGAGAGTTGGATTCGGGGGAAAAAATTACAATGCTGCAAAAATGGCCAGTACGTTCTCCAAGACCAACGAAAGAAAAACATACCCCGACTATACCTTTGGTCACAGGTCAAAGAATTCTAGATGGGCTTTTTCCAATAGCAAAAGGCGGGACTGCAGCCATCCCAGGTCCATTTGGATCAGGGAAAACTGTGACCCAGCATCAATTGGCTAAATGGTCCGATGCAGATATTATAGTATATGTAGGATGTGGTGAGAGAGGGAACGAGATGACAGAGGTTATTGAAGTTTTTCCAAAATTAGAAGATCCTAAAACAGGGAAGGCTCTGATGTCAAGGACATGTTTGATTGCAAATACTTCTAACATGCCAGTTGCTGCAAGAGAATCCTGTGTATATACAGGAGTAACTATTGCAGAATATTATAGAGATATGGGGTACGATGTGGCTGTGATGGCAGATTCAACATCGAGATGGGCAGAGGCGATGCGAGAAATTTCAAGTCGATTGGAAGAAATGCCAGGAGAAGAAGGATATCCTGCTTACTTGTCTGCACGTTTGTCAGCATTTTATGAGAGAGCAGGTTTGTTTACAAATTTGAACGGGAGTCAAGGATCAATTTCAATTGTGGGGGCAGTTTCTCCACCAGGAGGGGATTTTTCAGAACCTGTGACTCAGAATACCCTTAGAATTGTTAAAACATTCTGGGCTTTGGATGCAAGTTTAGCAGAACGCAGGCATTTCCCAGCCATCAATTGGAATGAATCATATTCCCTATATAGAAATCAGCTTGACCCATGGCTATGTGAAAACGTAGACAGTGACTGGCCAGTTGTTCGTCAATGGGCGGTTAAAACACTTGCTGAAGAAACAAAATTGCAAGAGATAGTTCAGCTTGTCGGGAAAGATGCATTGCCAGAAGATCAACAATTGATATTGGAAGTTGCTAGGTATCTAAGGGAAGGATTTCTACAACAAAATGCATATCATGATGTAGATACGTATTCTGAACCAACTAAAACATATCTCACATTTAAAGCAATTCAAACATTTAATGATGAAGCGTTTAAGGCATTATCCTCGGGGGCATCAATTGAGCAAATTCAAGCTATTGAAGCTGCGCCTAGATTGAATCGTATTGGGACTGCTTCGGATTACGTTGAATTTATAAAAAATCTTGAGGAAGAGATTGTTAAGCAGCTAAAGGAGTTGTATTAAAATGAAAGAATATCAAACGATAAATGAAGTTAGTGGACCATTAGTTTTTGCAGAGATAAACGAACCTATCGGGTATGGTGAAATGGTAGAAATCCAACTAGGAGATGGGAATATAAGACGCGGACAGGTATTAGAATCTACAGATAAATTTGTTGCAATTCAAGTTTTTGAAGGCACCACAGGGATTGATAAAAAGTGTTCTGTAAGATTTTTAGGGGAGACTTTAAAGATGCCAGTAACAAAAGATTTGCTTGGAAGAGTTTTGGATGGATCTGGGCAACCAATAGATGGGGGGCCAGAAATAGTTCCAGAAGATCGTAAAGATATAGTGGGGACTGCTATAAATCCACATGCAAGAGAATATCCTAGATCATTTATTCAAACTGGAATTTCTTCAATAGATGGCATGAATACACTTGTTAGAGGCCAAAAACTTCCATTGTTTAGTGGTGCAGGATTGCCCCACAACGAAATAGCATTGCAGATTGCTCGCCAGGCAACTGTTCCGGAAGAAGATGCAGAAGGCGGGGGTTCAGAATTTGCAGTAGTTTTTGCAGCTATGGGAATAACAGCAGAAGAAGCTAATGAATTTATGGATGATTTCGAACGTACAGGGGCATTGGAACGTTCAGTGGTATTCTTAAATTTGGCAGATGATCCCGCAGTAGAACGGACTATCACTCCTAGACTTGCTTTAACTACAGCAGAATATCTAGCATTTGAGCTTGGTTACCACGTATTAGTAATATTGACAGACATGACAAATTACTGTGAAGCGCTTCGAGAGATAGGAGCTGCTAGAGAAGAGGTTCCAGGAAGACGTGGATACCCAGGTTATATGTATACAGATCTTTCTATGCTCTATGAACGTGCAGGTAGAATAGAAGGAAAAGAAGGATCCATTACACAGATACCAATTCTAACTATGCCAGGAGATGACGATACACACCCCATTCCAGATCTAACTGGATATATAACAGAGGGGCAAATTTACGTTGATAGAGAGCTCCACTCTAAGGGCATTTCACCCCCAATAAATGTGCTTCCATCTCTAAGTAGATTGATGAGCGAAGGTATCGGGGAGGGATTAACAAGAAAGGATCATGGAAATGTATCAGATCAACTATATGCAGGATATGCAGAAGGGAGAGACCTCCGAGCCCTCGTCAATATAGTTGGTAAAGAGGCCCTTTCGGATAGAGATAACAGATACCTTGATTTTGCAGATAGATTTGAAAAAGAATTTGTTCAGCAAGGATACAAATCTGGAAGAACTATTGAAGAGACATTGAGTGTTGGCTGGAATTTACTTTCTATGATACCTAAAACTGAATTGAATAGGATAGATGAAGAATACATAGAAGAATATTATTCAGAAGGAATTGAAAAATCTAAATTGGAAGAATAAAAATGGCAGAAAATGTTAAACCAACTCGGAAAAATTTAATGCGGATAAAAGATCGTATTAAATTATCTGAGCGCGGTCATGACACTTTGGAGCAAAAAAGAGATGGACTGATCATGGAATTCATGAGAATTCTAGATAATGCCAAAGGTGTCAGAGAAGATCTAACTAATGCTTATAAAGAGGCTCAAAAAACAATGAATGTTGCCCGAGCAATGGAAGGTGACATTGCAGTTAGAGGTGCTGCAGAGTCACTGAAAGAACATCCAGAGATAGAAGTTGAGTCGAAGAATATAATGGGGGTCGTTGTTCCTCAGATTAATTCGAATAAGGTCAGAAAGACTATTGATCAAAGAGGATATGGTTTGTTAGGAACGACTGCCAGAATAGATGAAAGTGCAGATTCGTATGAAAAATTACTTGATTCAACTATTCTAGCGGCAGAAGTTGAAACCGGGATGAGGAAATTATTAACAGAGATTGAGATTACTAAAAGGCGTGTGAACGCGTTGGAATTTAAAGTGCTTCCCGAATTATATCAAGCGAAGAAATTTATTGAACAAAAACTAGAAGAACAAGAAAGAGAAGAGATATTCCGTTTAAAGAAGATCAAAGGTAAAAAGGGAAGAGAAAGTTAAAATTAGGTTTTAGATATAATTTGTAATTGTATGAAATGTGAAGAGTGTTATGCTGGAATGGTAGAATTCAAAATTCCAGAAATTATTAAAAAAATGGGGATTGGATTTGAAGAATATATTTCCATTTGCCCAACTTGTTTGGAGTTTTCGCAGGGAAAAATGATTGAGGGAATTGAAGATTTAAATGGGATAGGAGATCCGTTGCCCAATGGCGAAATTGGAAAAATAATGTCTATTGGAATTGTTTTATTATTAGAATCAATAGTTATGAACAAAAAAATAGTAGTGCGGATTTTTGAATATGTGATAAATGAAGGCCGAGATCCGTGGATAGTTTTAGAGAATTTATCGGCCTCGACTAAAAATAAAAATCTTAGGAAAAAAATAGACAAGGCTAGAATTCAGCTTGAACAGCTAGTTGAATGACACACTGAGCGCACTAGTTAATAGTTTTCAATACATTCTTTCTTGAATTAAATCGTTGAAATCTTCAGGACAATCAAGAGAGTTCAGTTCGTCGCGTTCGATGAGGACTGTTTCTTGGACATGTTTTTGTTTTATTTTATCTACGAAATAAACAGATTGAGTTTGTGTTACATGGCTAATAGATCCCATTATCCTTGCTCGTTTGATTGCTGTTTTGGTTAGATGAGAATGACCAGTTATTAGAATTCTTCCAGAATCATTAGAATGCTCACTGACGGTTTGGAAT
>CAWVSO010000001.1:0-35889 GCA_963932585.1 uncultured euryarchaeote | reverse complement strand
GACAATTGTTCCAGATGCTTCGTAATGAGAAAGGACATTAGATAAGGAAGAGAGCGAATTCATGTAAAAAGGATTTTCGGGATACAAACCATCAGGTGCTAGGAGAACTATCCCATCTGCTCCCGAATCTAAATATGAATTAGTAAGTGAAGAAAGAACCTCCCCAATAACAAAAAATAGTTCTTCTATTGTGTCTTCATCTTGGTTTCCAGAAGAAGATAATAGATAATTTGATAGAATTTTAGGGCATGATATGCTACCTAAAACTGAGCAGTTAAGAGAAGCCGAGAGACGAGAGATGACATCTAAGATCATAGGTATTCTCCCATTAGTTACAACTGAGTCTACATCTATGTTAAATGCGTCAACGACGCTGTTAACATATCCTTCATTTTGAGAAATATTACACCCTAAAGATACGGCTTCTAATGTTGTGTCGAAAGAAGTACAGATGGCAGGTAAATTGAAAAGATCCACGGAGTTTGATAAGGAAGTATAAAGAAGATTTGTATCGTTCTCCATTTCAGTTAATGTTATTGAAGAAAGCTTAGCTGCCACCTCATATACCCAAAAAATGGGAGATGATGTTTGTTTAATTGTGGATATAAAATTTGACATTATCTTGAAGACAAGTATGGAATAGCGTTACATAAATCATTTGTTAAGTTATTAGAGGCACTATTTGACTGACTCGGGTTTTAAACTGTTGTTATGGCAGTCGAAAAACCGAAGTGCACCTGACTGAAGCACCCATTTTTGTTGGGTTTGTACCTGACTGTCCCAACGGCTCAGACTACTATGGATTGGATGCACCCATGAGTTTAAAATTTATCGTTTGAAGATATAATACCGAGAGATAGTTTAAGAAGATTTAGAAGGCGGACGGATGAAAAGCGAAATCCCACCGGCGAAAAGTGCCAAGCCTGCAGCGATTAGAAATGTAGTGGTATACCCGGTCATGATTACTAATGACCCTGCAACAGTTCCACCAAAAATTCCACCCCATACCTTACCAGAATAAAGGAGTGCATAATTGGCAGAAGAGTTTAATGAACCATAATAATCTGCTATGACACTAGGGAACAAAGTATACTGAGGACTCCAGAAGAAAGTAGCAATGAATACAGATGCAATAAACCCAATACTATTTCCTAAATTACCGAAATAAAGAGTACCTACTAGGCCTAATCCGCACAAAGAAAATGAAAGAGCCATTGCGCGTTCGCGATTGAACCCTATGTTGATTCCAGGTATTTTGTCATCTGATATATACCCCACCACTAATCTTCCTGTGCCTCCTGCTATGGGCAGAACGGTGGCTGCTGCAGTTACTGCTGTGGCAGTTAAAGCTAAGCTGTCACCTAGTGCGACTACTTTTGCTGTTAAAGTCAGACCTGCCCCACTTACAGCGACGAACATTAAATACATCACCCAAAATTGCCAAGTTTTTATCATTTCACTTGAGGTGAACTCGGAAATAATTTTGGACGTTTTGGCCGATGTTTTTTTGGAAACTGAAGATTTGATTGTTGTGTTATTGAACCAATCTCGGGGGGGATCGCGAAGAAATAATGCACCGATTATTACTCCAACTAGAATTAGAACACCCATGTTTTGAAGAACGTCCGGATATCCTGCAGCGGTTGCGTTTACTCGGACATATGGGATGAAAAAGGCACTCCCCCCGGCAAATGCCATAGTTCCAATTCCTGTTGTAAGCCCTTTACGGTCTGGAAACCATTTTAATGCAGTGTTTACTGCAACTGTGTATACTATTCCAACGCCTATAGCCCCAAGAGAATACAGAAGGTATAATTGCCACACTTCAGTTGCTTGGGATATCCCTATATAACCCCCACCAGCAAGAAATCCGGCTAAAAGAGTTAATTTTCTAGGACCATATCTATCTCTCCACCAACCAACAGGAAATTGAGATCCGGCTTGAAATATTACAAAAAGGGTGAAAACGGCACCTAAAACGTTAAGAGGTATTCCTAGATTCTCGGCCATAGGACCTTCAATGGATGACCAAACATACTGATACGGGCTGACTAGACCCATCATAAGAGCTGCAGCTGCTATCTGCCACCAGCGGGAGGAGAAATATTTCCTGCCGAAAATTTCGAAACCTAGCACTTCTCTCGCACGAGAAGAATGATCGGAGTGTGAACTGTCCATGCACAGATAATGTCCCCCATATAGATTATAGTTACTAGTTTGGAAATAAAACTATGAATGATTATTTTGTATATCAAGTAAATTATGGACGATGGTTATAGCATGGTCTGTGTGTATAACCATAGGACCGATGTTTATTGTTTTTTGAGAATATTGATTCAATATATCTATTTCAGAAGGTAGAAAATTGTGATGATCCGAAAGGACAAATATGGGATTCAGAGGTAGTTCTGATTTTTGAGATGAAATTCCATTTTCATGCAAATGTATCACTGTGCCGCTTGGAGAGATAGAATTTAGTAATGGATTTAGACCCATTTTAGAAATATAAATTCCAGGTGTACTTTCTAGTTCTATATGCCCAACTGCATTTTCTGCTTTTTGAAGTGCTTTTTTTATTAACGCCGCTATGCACCGTTCATCTGGTCTGACATACCGGAGTTCAGTTCCTTCAAACCTAATTGTGACTTTATTTTGTAGTACAAGGTACACCCTAACTTCAGTTCTCAAGGAGTGAGAAATTAGAAATGATGCCCCAACACAGCGACAAAGAATATCCATTCTCCCTGCCTCGCCAGGTAAGTCATTCAAAGAAAAAATAGGTTTTGTGGTTGCAGTGTGACTTACTATTACAAATTGTCGCATGAGATTCTTTTTTTCACAAGGGGTAAATCTTCATCGTTGTTGTGATAGATGATGTTTGAAATCATGAAAAAGTAGTCTCGGGCGCATGTCAAGTTATTTAAGTTTTATGGAATATAGTTCATACATATGATGGTGTTGTTTGAAAAAGTTCAGAAGATATTGGAACAAGGAGAAATATGTGATTCGTGTCTAGGACAGATTTTTGCAAATGAAGGTCATGGGTTGACTAATTGTGAAAGGGGGAGATCTTGGAAAGTAGTTTATGCCATGGAAAATAAAGAAACTATTAAGACTGAAATGGATTGTTGGATTTGTTTGGGAGAGAGTTTTCTATTTGATGATTGGGCAGATTTAGTTACGAAGAATCTTAATGGAATTGAATTTGAAACATACAAGATTGGAAGTTTTATGTCACCCCTGTTAGAAGAAAATGGAAAACTACTTAGGGAAATTATAGGAGAAGACATAGATTGTGGTGAGTCTCTTAAAACCGAAATGAATCGAGAAGTTGGTAAACGTGTGGGGGATAAAACAGGAAAAAGATTTGAAGCTAATAGTCCAGATGTAATGGCAATGTTAAATATTTCAACTAGATCTGTGGACATCCAAGTGAATCCAATATTTATTTATGGCAGATATAGAAAAATGATTAGGGGAATACCCCAAACTAGATGGCCATGTGGCAAATGCAAAGGAAGTGGAGAAATGGCAGATGGAATTTTGTGTAAAGAATGTAATGGGTCTGGGAAACAGTATGAAGAAAGCGTACAAGAATTGATAGCGGATAGAATGGTTGTTTTGATGCAGGGGAAAGACTGTGTATTTCATGGCGCAGGGAGAGAAGATATAGATGCTAAAATGTTGGGAAATGGCAGACCATTTGTTATGGAGATAAAATTCCCAAATAGACGTTTTATGGACATTAAGCAATTGGAAATTGAAGTAAACCAGAAAACCATAGGTAAAGTTGAAGTCGAATTGCAGGGATTTGTTAGTAAAAAAATGGTGGCACATATAAAAGAATTGCCTGCTGCCAAAACATATCGTGCTAGGGTTAAATTTTCTAGCCCTGTTGAATTAAGCTTATTCGAAAATGCTATTGAAAATTTGAATGACATAGAAATTGAACAAATTACCCCGACTAGAGTGGCCCATCGCAGAGCAAACAAAATGAGATTAAGAAAAGTATATTCTGCAAGTGGAAATTTAGAATCTGAAACTGAAGCTGTGGTAGAAATTCATGGTGAAAAGGGATTGTATATCAAAGAACTAGTTAGTGGAGATGGAAGAAAAACCAGGCCTAGTTTGTCAGAATTAATTGGAGTTGAGGCGTGTGTTGAAAGTTTAGATGTGACTTCTGTAATAGCAGAAGATCAAGATTTCATTGTGCCAGAATACATGCTTGAATATATTGGAGAAGAGTAATGGGAATAATTGGAGTTGACGAAGCCGGAAAGGGCCCAGTATTGGGATCTATGTTTGTTGCTGCTGTTCGGATTTCATCGGAAGGTATGGTACCTGATTCGGCAGTAGACTCAAAAAAGCTTACAAAGAAACAAAGAGAGAAAATAGCGAATATTATAAATAAACTAGAAAACTGTTCAATAGGAATAGAAGAGATAAAAGTAGAAGAAATTGACATGGTAGGTTCTAACATGAATAATTTAACAGCTATGGGACATGCGAGAGCTATTTCCCAGATAGTTAAAGAAGGAGATAAAATTTATCTAGATGCAGCGGATGTTAATGCGAAAAGATTTGGTGAGAAAATAGGTAGAGAATTAGATGTAGAAGTTCAAATATTTTCAGAACACAAAGCTGATGAAAAATATCCGATTGTTAGTGCTGCGAGTATAATAGCAAAGGTTGAAAGAGATGCCCATGTATCCAATCTTGCAAGAAATTTGGGAGAAATTGGAAGCGGATATCCAGCTGATGTGAGAACGCAAAGCTTTCTAAAGAAATATTTAGAGGATAATGGGAAATTGCCAGAATGTGCAAGATTATCTTGGAAGACTAGTAAAAATTTATTGAATCGGCATTCTCAAAAAACAATTGGAGAATATTAGACATAAAACTCGTTTGTTGAATATGCATAAAGTTATTTTAAATTAAGTAGAAATCTCAAAATATCCCCATAAGCAGGTCGGGTTATGAGTACACCAAGCAATACACCTAGAATAGTTATTATAGCAAATCCACGCAGATCTCCAAGGGAGAGAATTGCAAGAGGACTTAGCGCAGCTATTGTTGTTAATGCTGCAGCGCCGATAATCCAAAACGCAGTTTTAAAGCGGTTTTGGAATATTCTTTTTGAGGAAATATCTCCACCAGACATCACTTCATCTGCTATGATTATTAGATCATCTACACCAGTACCAATTACTGCTATGAACCCAGCTATATGAGATAGATCTAAAGCCAGTCCTATTGCTGAAGAAAAACCAAGTAAAATAACAACTTCTGAAAGTGCAGTTACCACCATTGGAAGGGCCACTTTTACCTTGCCATAGCGGAGAAAAACAACAGCCGCAACAGCGAATATTGAAAGTATTCCAATAAGAAGTGAGTAAAGTTTGAAATTATCTGCCAAGCTAGGAGAAACGAAATCAATAGTGCCAGAATCTAAATCTAGAGGCGCAGGTAATGCCCCAGCCCGTAGATGTAAGCGTAAAAGCTTTGCACCACTTTGATTGGTAGAAGTCATAACGAAATTTTTACTATTAGCTAAATCTCCGGCGGTTATTGTTTGTGCCAGTCCAGGGGCTAGAGAAGCTGAATAAACTATGTCGCCATCTAGAATTGTATTTATGCAATACCGCAATTCAGGGGGCAAAGAAGAAGTACATGAATTTACTCCGTTGGCCGATGTGAAACCATTTGAATGCAATGTGTTTTGGAAATTTATAGCCCCAGATTCGGTTAAAGTTACAGGGACGTAGTAGGAACTAATGGAAAGATTGGGTTCTTGAACGGTTCCCACTGTAGCTATATCAGATTGTGTCAAGGCAACTATATTTTTGTTGCCTCCAGTTGCATCGGGGAAATTTGCGATTACCTCTACAGATCCTCTTTTTTCGACTAGTTTTCTGACTTGAGAACTATTGTAATTGGGCACTTCAATTACGATGAAATATTGTCCGTTTGGGGTAATAGATTGCTGCACTGTTGCCCCAGACAATCCAGATTCATCGAATTTTTTATTTAGGACTTCAATTGTTGTTTGACGGGTTTGGGAAGTTACACCTTGAATGATATCATCATGGTTCAAATTGAGATGGTTTAGTGCCAATTGGAAATCTGTTTCGGATATATCAGAAAATATTTCTATTGTGCCCACCCCGCCTTGGCCTAAAGTTGCGTCTACATCGCTTCTGGACAAAAATCCAAAATAGTCAACTAAACTTTCTTCTATTTCAACCTCGGTTCGATGAGTGAAATCTACTTGTTCTGCTGTGTATCCTAAAAGAGGAGCTCTAAGGCGCGTCCCTCCAGAAAGGTCCAAACCATAGTTTAGATCCAAACTATTATCCGAAGAGTCGATTGAAGTGGGTCCAGAGGGAACTAGTAGAATGACGCTGAGAACTAGGAGTAATATTAGAACTATTACACGCCAAAATTGGCGAAGTTTCATTGTTTTCCTCCAACATACCAACGTAATAGACTTACATTCAGTAGATAGGTATTGATAATATCAACTATAAGACCAAAGATCAAAACTATCCCTATTGATGTGAGTAGATCCACACCAAATAGGAATGCCGCAATGGTCATGACCATGATAGCTGAGAATGATGTTAATGTCATTGTTAAACCTGTTTTCATTGCCCTATATACCGAATCATAAAAATTACCTTTGCGTTTTAAAATATGATTAGTAAGTAATATATCGGAATCAACGCTGTACCCGATTAGCATCAAAAGAGCGGCTAAGGTACCTAAAGAAAGTTGGATCCCAAGTAAGTTCATGATAGCAAGAGGTACTAAAATATCTCCAAGTGCTGAAAGGACTACTGCAACAGAAGGGACTACCTTCCTAAAGAGAATGAAAACTACAGCTGCCATTCCAATAAAAGCTGCTGCTAATCCAATAAGAGCGAGTTTTTGTGTTTCTGCTCCGAAGCTAGGAGAAGTACTTTGAACAGATAATACCTCGAATCCGGAATCTGTTGCCATTGATTCTAGCTGTTCTGGATTGGTGATAGATGTTTGAAAATTTACTATATAAGCATTTTCGCGAGTGACTATAGATCGTATTGAATGGGATGAAGACCCAAAAGTGGTTCTGACTGGCTCTATACCATTATCAGAAATTAACAGAAGTTCTGCGCCGCCAGTAAATTCAATTCCCGGGTTTACGGGGGATCCTGTGAAAAAATACCATCCGCTTAAAATTAAAACTGAAAGTAACATTAGCGTAAGAGGTATACAGATAAGCTGCCTGTTAGAATATTTTCTGAAATCAAATGATTCGACGTCGAACTCGAACATACGAATTAGCGGTGTGATTTAGAATGCATAAAGTTTCCTAATCTGAATGGGTTAGAAATATTAGGTATAAATTCACATTTATTACGATATATGGATAAAACTGTTCCCTTCAGAAAACATTAACCATGGCCAAGAAGAATGACAGGTAGCAGCTGCAAAAATTATTATGGAAATGGCACAGGAAAGGTCAAAAATTGATCAAAAATATAAATGGGATTTGAATAGCATTTATTCTAGTGAGGAAGAATGGCAAAAGTCATTTGAAAACATAAATAAAAGTTTGGAGGATTTCAAAGAATATGAAGGACGGGTGTGCGAAAATGGGAAAACACTTCTAGAGTTATTAGAATTATTGGAAACAGTAATGCGAGAATTTGGGAAAGTGATTTCTTATGCCAAGTTGAGTTCAGATGAGGATAGAAGGAATCAAGAGAATCAAGCTATGTTGACGAAAGCTAGATCGCTAGCATCTGCCGTGGGTGGAGCAACTAGTTTTGTTGAGCCTGAGATACAAAAAATTGGCATTGCGGAGCTAGAATTACTACTAGAATCTGGAAAAAAAATTTCACACTACGATCACTATTTAAGAGAAATAATACGTGTGAAAGATCATGTTAGGTCTGCGGAAATTGAATCTTTGTTGGCAGAAATGGGAGAGATATTTTCTACACCGAATGAAATTTATGGCTTATTGATGAATGCCGACATGTCATTTCCTAAAGTTAAGAATAAAGAAGGTAAAATGATCGAAATTGGACAGGTTAACTTTACGAAATTTATGAGGGACAAAAATGAAAATTTTCGTGAAGATGTGTATCAGAAATATTATGGAGAGCTTGGAAAATTTCGCAACACTATTGCTGCGATGTTAAAGAACAGTGTTACTGCAGATGTTAGGATTTCAAAAGCCCATAATTACCAGAGTTCCAGGAACGCTGCGATGGATGGTGGAAACATTCCAACGGACGTATATGATATGCTTATAGACACTATTAGGAGCAATTTAGATGTCCTTTATAGGCATATAGAATTAAAAAGAAAAAGTCAGCAAAAGAATAAACTTAATATGTGGGACCTGTATGTCCCCATAGCACAAGGAGAAAGTCCAAATGTCGAATATAAACAAGCGATTAAATACATAGTATCTTCTGTTGAGCCGCTAGGTCAGAAATATAAAATGGCATTGGAAAATGGAATTAGATCAAATTGGATTGATGTTTATGAAAATAAAGGCAAATATTCAGGTGCATATAGCGGAGGAACATATGACACGAAACCGTTTATACTTATGAACTACCAAAATGACATACAATCCATGTTTACTATGGCGCACGAATTGGGTCATTCGATGCATTCTAAATTGACAAATGAATCACAATCGTACATATATTCAGGATATGAAATATTTGTTGCAGAGGTTGCTTCTATTTTTAATGAAAGTTTATTGACAAACTATCTTTTAGAAACAATAAAAGATGAATCTTTTAGATTGCACGTTTTAGATGAAGCCATAGAAAGGTTTAGAAGTACTTTGTTTAGACAAACTATGTTTGCTGATTTCGAACATCAAATTCATACAGTGGTAGAAAATGGTGGTGCGCTTGTACCAGACAGACTAGACAAAATATATAGAGGATTGAAAGAAGAATTTTATAAGCCAGTTAAAATGGATGATTACATACAGAGAGAGTGGATGAGAATACCGCATTTTTATTATAACTACTATGTCTATCAATACGCCACAGGATTATCTGCAGCTATGGCGCTTTCTAAGGGGGTTTTAAGTAAAGAAAATGGAGCATTGGAGAAATATATTTCATTCTTGAAATCAGGATCTAGCGCTCATCCTTTAGAGCTACTAGAAAAAACTGGGGTCGATCTTAGATCTAAAAATCCTATTGAAAATGCTGTAGAAGTTTATGGAAAATATCTTTCAGAAATGGAACTAATAATAAATTAGATGGATGGAGAAATATCAAAACAATGCTTCCTGAAACTCCAACTATAAGAATAACATGCGGAAGCGGGAATGGGCCAACTAAAATTTCATCGTATGATGCTGCGCTTTACGATGCGGGGATATGCAATTATAATCTTGTTAGTGTATCATCAGTTATTCCAGAAGGGTCAGAAGTAAAATTAGTTACAGAAATGCCTGATTTAGGACCAATTGGAGGGAGATTATGGGTAGTACAAGCGAGGACTACAATAGGAGTCAAAGGAGAAAGAGCTGTGTCGGGATTGGCATGGGTTACGGGAGATAATGCAGGTATATTTTATGAATCTTCAGGGGAGATGTCAAAAAATAATGTTCGAGAAGAACTTATTCAGGGGATAGACGCTTGTAAAAAGTTGCGTGGGTGGAACTTTGGAGAGACAAAAATTAAGATACATAGTTCCGAACCAAATGAGACTGGTTTTTCCACTTCAATAGTTGCTGGAGTATATGGAAAAAGTGAAAGTATGTTCTGAATTTATTTACCCCAAAAAGGATCATTTATTCGTTTTTGTTTTAGGAAAAGAGAAAGTACTTCGCGCTCGTCTTCTCGGAGATCGGGGGAAAAATTACCTTCTAAGGCTTTGGCATGTTTTTCGTGAACATCCACCCAAATTTCAGATTTTTCATCTATTTGTCTGCCTATTGTAGGGCCTTCGATAGAGATGCTTACTTGATCACCTGAATGGGCTTTATCGACAGATTCTCCTTGGTGTTTTATTTCTTTTATAAATCCAATTCTTTGAAAGTCGTCTTTTGTTTGAATAGAAACTGGTGAATTTTTTTGCAGAGTCCCTAGTAATACCTCTACTCCGACTACGGCAGGGTTTGACTGGCGAAAAATATGATTTTCCATAATAATAAATTTAGCCGGACGGGTTAGTTTTTCGAAGATACTGGTTCTACGATATGTTTGAAGGTCCTCGGTTAAAGATTCATAATCTTCTAGAAGACGGTAGATGACATCATTTAAGAGAATAGTTACACCTTTTTCTCTTGCTTGTCTTTCTGCGTCTTCAATGGTGTTTACATTGAATCCAAGAATTATTCTGTGTTGTTTTTCGCTTGAAGTGCTAGCCAGAGATACATTTCGAGGGGCTATATCACCAACAGTTGCACTTAATATAGGGGCATCTATTTCTGAGAGTGCTTTTGACAATGCTTCCAAACTGCCAAGAGTATCTGCACATACGATAACTCCAGAATCCTGAGTGTCGATTTTGATTTTTTCTAATTCAGACTCTATTTCAAAGACTATAGATTCGAGAGAAGCACCTTTTACTTCACGAAGTGGAGATCCAACTATAACGTTTGAGAGTCCAGATGCTGAGACTTTTATTCCGGCTGCTGCTGTTGCTTTTGAGGATCTTGTAAAAGTACTATTTGGATTTGAATCAGATATTGGAAGTAAACTAAACAGAGCACGAATATTAGTAGATATTGGGCCATCTGAACCGCCAACTACTATTGTGCTTTCTTCTGAAATACTACCATCATATAAAATTGCGTCAAAAGTTTTTCCCAGACCTTTTTCTTCTTTGACTTCGAGTACTATTCCTTTCCCAGGTCCATCTAAATCGACAGATATTGAATCGCGCATATATTTTTGAGTTAAACCCATTAATACTGCTAGTAGATCAGGTATGCCCTCTTTGGTGTGTGCGCTTGTAGGAATTATTCCGATAGTTTTACTGAAATTGGATACTTTCCAATAATAATCTGCTGAGAATCCGAAAGTTGAAAGTTCACCGATTAGTTGGTAGAACTTTTGATCAAGGGATTTTCGAATACGTTCAGGTTGTAAATTGTAGCTAGTTGCAATAGACGAATTGTTCTGAGAGTTCCACCCAGGTATTTTGTCGATTTTGTTAGCGCATACTATGAAAGGGGTCTTGCTTTCACGTAGAATGGTCAACGCTTCTTTTGTTTGAGGCTGGAAACCATCATTGATATCAACTACTAAAATCGCTATGTCTGCGAGAGAGCCCCCACGAGAGCGGAGGGTTGTGAAGAGTTGATGCCCAGGCGTATCTATGAAGAGTAACCCAGGTATTTCAAGATCTTCAGAATTTACTAGAGGTCCAGCCATTTGAGAGATTAAATCGATTGAAACTGTTGTTACACCGATGTGCTGAGTTATCGAGCCGGCCTCTGTTGAAGTTATTGAAGATCCACGAATGCTGTCTAAAAGAGTGGTTTTTCCATGGTCAACATGCCCAAGAACAGATACTATAGGAGTTCTTAATGACTGTGTTTTTTTGGGTTGATTTTGTGACATTCATGTTACCTCATAGTATGGTTAATTTTGACCAGCCATGCCAAAATTAAAGTTGTATGTATAATTTGGTGTTTCTCCGTGAGTTTATGCTTGTTGAAATAATATGAGTATAACATGACAAATGTATTAACTTCGAATCTTCAGAAAAAACGCGTTATTACCAATGATGGGATAGAGTTGGGAACCTTGAACAATCTGACAGCTGATTTGAACACAGGTAAACTTGGATTCTTTATTGTTACCCCTTCAGATGGTAAGGCTACAGAAGAAGATGCATATGAGGTTGATGCGGAAGGGAACTATTATATTCCAGTTGATCAAATTGGTTCGATTACAGAACACATAATGGTAAAAGAAGACAGTCAATAACCGGGCATGAGATGAAATAAAACCCACATGTATGTTTTAGATTCTTCTGCGTTCATCTTGGGATATGAAACAAAAGGACCTGTTGTGACAATTGCTGAAGTTTTTGAAGAATTAAATGGAGAGAGTATATTTCGATTTGAATCTATGAAGGGCGCAGGGATGAAATTAGAATCTCCAAAGAAAGAAACAATTAAAAAAATTATTCAGATTTCAGAAGATACAGGAGATAGAAATGTTCTTTCTACAACTGATATCGGGTTGATTGCAACTGCATTTGAAATTGGAGGGATTCTAGTAACAGATGATTACGCCATGCAGAATGTTGCCATAGAAATTGGAATAGAAATTGAGGGGATAGATAAAAATATAATTAAAGAAAAAAGAATCTGGATATTTAAATGCCAAAGTTGCGGGAGAGAGAATAAAAAAAATATAGATAACTGTCCAGTTTGTGGAGGGGAATTTAGAAGAAAAAATTCTTCTAGATGAAACGTTTGATTTTATTTTATGTGAGACCAACAAAAGAATATTGGTAAAAGAGAACTAAGAAAATAATTGAATCGTAGAGTCCATGTAGAAGTGCTGCGGAAAATATGTTTTTAGTTTTGTAGTATACTGTTCCGATAATTAATGAGAGGATAAAAATTACCAAGAGTGAATTTATAGTCGAGATGAGATTTTGAGAGAGATTTCCACCAGAATATGCGAATACATGTACTGCTGAAAAAATGATACTAGAGATGATAATGGAAATTTTAGGGGAAAAGGAATTATACAATAATTTTTGGATAATATTCCTATACAGCAATTCCTCAGATGGCCCTATTAATAATAATGAAATTGGAATGAAATAGAGTAATGTTTTTGGATTGGATGTTGCCACGGATTCTATAGAGTGAGTTGCAGTTTCTGCCCCAATATAAGAAAAAATAATTGCAGCTGAAAAAATGGCCAAGAAAAGAACGCCTAATCCGGAGAAGACGTAAAATATATCACTTTTGGTTGGAAAATGCAAGTCTATGAAAGTTAATGGAGTTTTGGTGAGGTACAGATATAAAAATGAGAGGGTGAATAGGCCCAATCCCAATCCAAGAGATCCCAAAAGCATAACACTAGTATTCGTGTGAATAATTTCACCTGTTAGTGCTGCTAAAATTAAAAATAAGATGAGACTAAAAAGATATATGAACACCAACCCGGACAAGCCAAGAAAAATTGCCAACCGGATATCCTTTAGTTTTGAATTATTTGAGCGGAAAGAAATTGAAAAGGGCCCCATATTCTAGCCACCAATCCAATATTGGTTTTTGCTTTGAGTAGCTTGTGATTCAATTCCTTGATCCCCTGTCAACATTCCTTTTAGAGCTCGTTTTCCCCATTCCACTGCAGGTTGGTCGAATCCATTTATTTCTTGTAATTCTGCAGAAAGTATACAAGAGGCCATGCAACCATGTAAAAGTTCTCCGATGCAAAACGGACTAATTTGTTCTAATTCGACTCTAACAGATGGACACCCCACATCTGCTAGGCTAGCTTCTGTTGTTTGTAGCTCTTTTTTTAATAGCGAATCGATTCGAATATTTGATAGGTAATTGAAATCGTCTGATTCTATGGACGGAATTGATAAACTTGTTTGGTGGTCGAGTATATCTATAAATGTCACCATTAGGTTTCGTTTTCCGGCACGATAAAGTTGCAGTTGAGAATGTTGGTCTGTAGCCCCCATTGCACGAGTTGGTATTTGCCCAAGTGAATTTTTTCCTAGGCTTTCAGACCATAGTTGGGCAAACCATTCTGTGAATGTTTCTAAATTTTCTGAATAAGGCATGACAGAATTGGCAGATATACCCATGTTTGATAATTCAGTTGTGACTGCTCCAAAAGCATATGCTGGAGAATCATATATAGACCCAGATAATGAATTGAATCCACTTCTAACTCCTTTAATGAGTTCTTCTATAGAGCCACCTAGAATAGCAAAAGGTGCCAATCCTACTGGAGAAAGTACTGAAAAACGTCCAGGTATATTTTCTGGAAATGGTAATAATGGAAGGTTATGTTTTTTAGATAGTTCATATAATGGACCACTACTAGATGTGGTTACCAAGGTATGGGATTCCCAATCTATATTTTGTTTCTTCATGAAATCTCTGACGAGAAAGAAATTTGAGATTGTTTCTAGAGTACCCCCAGAAAGAGAAACTATATTTACAAGTGTATCTTTGAAATCTATCGCGGATAAAGTGGTTGATATATGAGATGGATCTATGTTGTCGAGGACTATATGCCCAGATATTCCAAGTGTTCTAGAAAGGGTTGCAGAACCTAACGCACTCCCCCCTATTCCTATAGTAAGTACGTTTGAAAAATTAGAGAATTGATCTATGAAATCTTGGAAGTTTTTTAGCTCATCGGGGTTTAATGGGTTTAGAGCTGTGTAGCCAAAATCGCGGTTATTTATCTTAGGTGCGATTAGGCGATGTATATGACGAACCTTACTGTCTAAAGAATCTAGCATGTCAGGAGTAAGCCCAGGGGATGAAACTGAATCCATACTGTTACCAATATCAATACGCATACTAGTTCTGTGACTTTGATAACGAAATCTTCTTTGATTCTACAGCAAGTTAGTTATGAGGAGGAAACTGTCTTGAAAAAGGAAACTATAAGAAGTAATTCAGCATGGTGAAAAAGAGACCAGGAGTTATTGTAAAATATATTCGCATGGGTAAAGAAAGCCGATCTTTGATGCTGAAATCATATGTTTTTGTTAGTTTTTTTGTGGGTTTTTTTAGTTTACTATTGCTTGTTCTTGCAAACATTACGTGGATAGCCAATCCAGTTGTGTCAGACTCGAATCTATTTAGAGAACAATACCTAATTACAGCTGTCTTATTACTAGTTATTATCCCATTATTTGTCCCATTATTTGTTGTGTCAGAACGTCGTATAAAAGGGTTGAATAATCGTCGGGTGGATTTTTATATGGCTTGTACTGGTTATGTATTCATAGGAGCTTTATTTTTGGGATTATTAATATCCGACCCAAAATATCATGCATTTAATTGGCCAATGGAAATGATAGGAAAATGGATTGACATGTTGCCTAATGAATATGGGATCATACCCATAGGGATTTCAATAGCGATAATGTTGATTGCTGTGAAAATGGTGAAAAAATTAAACTAAATTGAGAGTCATGTGTTCAAACACGTGAGAAATGGTGTTATGTTCTATAGATAATTTTTTGAAGATTTTGTAGGCGTTATCAAGTGATTTGGAATCATTCTTGAAAAGATGAGGATAATCTACACGTGTTAGAATTAATGGGTAAGGTGGAGCAGGAGGGATTCCTTCAGGACCTGTTAGTGTCTCTGTTGAGAAAATACGGTTTATTTTTTCAATGGGAGATTTAGTTGAAGATATTTCTTTAATTACAGACACTAATCTGCGGACTAATTCGCGAGGGAAACCATTAGACTCTACTGAGATAACAAAATAATCCCCTATAGGAGATATATTTATATCTATATCTCGAGTAGTTCTTTGAGAATCGGGCGTTAAATTATGGAAATCATGCATTCCAGAAAGTAATTTTGCACTTTTGTTTGCTAGGCCTATATCAAGATTAGAAGAGTGTAAATAATAGACATATTGACGCCTAGAAGCATCGAGTGTCGAATTGAAATTTTCCGGGACATTAGATGAAGACCATGCCCTAATTGATCTAGGTAGTTTAGAATTTATAGCAGAAGGAGTACACCAATCTGGGGCCTCAAATGAAACAGTTTGAGATATAGCTGAAACTCCAGAATCAGTTCTGCCGGCTGCAGAATAATTAATTGGCATGCCTTCGCAAATGTTCAAAGAGGTTAGAGATTCAAACAGAGATTTCTCAATAGTTGGCAAATCTAGTTGGCGTTGAAAACCATGAAAATCTCTCCCATCGTAAGCTAGTTTGAAAGCACGTTTCATGAATCGATATCAGATGCGGAGTAAAAATCCTCATACGACGGATGATCGTGGCCCCCAGGGAAGTCATCTAAGGACACTTTTACTTCTTCTCCAGTGGACATTTTTTTCAAAGTGATTTCGTTTTTTTGGAGATCCCTTTCTCCAACAATTATAACAGTTTTTGCATTGATAGAATTGGAGTAGCTCAGTTGAGAGGTTAAATTTCTTTTTGAAATATCAGTTTCAACTATATTATTACGAATCCTAAGTTTGTGTGCAAGTTCATTCACTATTTTTTGGGTATCTCCGATTTGAAGTATATAATAATCGGTTGAGAGTTTAAGTTGTGGCCATAGACCAGTTCTAATAAGGAGTTTTTCAAGTGTCGCGTCCCCAAATGCGAATCCAACAGCAGGAATTTGAGGCCCGCCTAAATCATGAATGAGATTATCGTACCGGCCTCCACCAAAAATTGATCGTTTTATTTCTCCAGAAGAATCGAAACATTCGAAAATAAATCCAGTATAGTAGTCTAGTCCACGTGCGGTGTTTAGAGATATTGAGCAGTATTCTTCTGCGAAGGTACTAGATACTATGTCCAAAATATCATCTAGATTTTGTATTGCGATTTGAGAATCATTTCTATTTATAGATTCAGATATTTCAGATAGATTTGTTAGAGATAGTATAGATTCTAGCTCGTCAAAAGATTTTTGAGGGAATTTTGAATTGATTAGTGATTGTTCATAAACTTCCAGCGTGATTTTGTCTTTCTTATCTATGACGCGAATGGCTGCATTTATATCTATTTTTGGAGAAAATGACTTCAATATATCGGAAAGAAGAGTTCTATGAGAGATACGGAAAGTAAAATCATCTTTTTTTAAGCCTAAACTAGATAACATATGTGCAGCACAGGTTATAATTTCTGCATCAGATTGAGGACTATGAGATCCGAATATATCGACATTGGTTTGATAAAATTCTCTAAAACGACCTTGTTGAACCTGTTCATAACGCCAGAATGGTCTTGTTGAAAACCATTTTATGGGTTTTGGAAGGGATTTTCCACGCATGGCCACCATTCTGGCAACTGTTGGCGTTAATTCAGGAGTCAACGTGATTTCTCTACCGCCTTTGTCTGCGAAAGAGTATAGATGGTCCACAATTTCAGGTCCACTTTTATCTATGTATAGCTGAGTAGATTCAATTGATGGCGTTCCTATCTCGCGAAAACCATAGTTTGAAATCGTTTTTTCTAGTGAGTTTAAAACATAGTTTCGGTTAACCATCTCCTCAGGATAGAATTCTCGAAAGCCTTTGAGATGATCTTGCATATTTAGAGATAGTTCATGGAAACGCTTGAATTCTTCCGTTTTTTTGCGAGCATTCGTGTGAAATTGACCTATAAATAAATTTATCTTCGTTTAATGTCGAATCCTTTTTTCGACTGAGGGGATAGTTTTTGTAATAAATCTCGCATTTGGTTCTCAGTTATTTTATCGCCCAGACGCCCGCTTTGAGCTAGAGCAATTATCTGCTGCTCTACTTGGTCTGCGAATTCAGGCCTGCTCATACGAACAGTTGAAAGTCTTTTTCGCGCCCCATCGGTTAAGAATTGCCGCATCAAAGCTTGCTTTTGCATATCGGCCTGTTGTTGGAAAGCTTGTTCTTGTGCTGCATCTTGTACCGCAGTTTGTTGGCGTGCTTGAAGTTCAGCTATTCTTTGTTGCCGGATAGCATCTAGTTCGCCGTCATTTCCGCTCATATGAGTTAACTTTAATGTCGTTCAACAAAACAATTACGGAGGCAGATTTAATCGGAAAGAGGGGCAGTAAAATAAAAGACGGATTAGATATATCGGTTTAAATCGTCTCTATCGAGTTTTTTGAGGACTTCTCCAGCGGTTTTATCAAGTAAACTTTGTCCCTGAGAACTTACGACACGGCCGATTGAATTAGGAGGGCGTTCGAGGAGGCCTTCTTCTTCCAATTGTTGCACTATTGTCCGAATTATCTTGCCGCTTCCATCTGCATGGTGTACAGGTGCGACTTTGAACCTGTTAGACCCAGCTTTTGGTCCACCGTAGAGAGTTGTTAGCCGTTCTACCCCGACTGGGCCATCCATAGCGATAGTTCGTAGAACACTAGCTGCACGAACATACCAGAAATCAGCTTGTTCAGGTGGGAGTTCCCTGTCTGGACCGGTTTTGGCGAATTTTGACCATTCAGGTGATTTAATTTTCTTGGAAAGTGACTCCGATAATGCACCTAGAAATACATCTGCGGGGACGTCGTAGAGAGTTACCATTGGTTTAGAAGTTTTCTTCCTCGGTTTTTAAGTCCATCGAAGTACTGCTCACAGGGTGAGGGAGCAAAACGAAAAAAATGTTAAAGGTTCTGTGTTGGTTGAGAGTTAAGCAATGGTTAGATGATTCTAATGGCATGGGGGTGATGAATAAACTATAATGGATGAACAAGATGCATTAGAATTTATATTAAATAAAGTTCAAAAAGGAGGAGACGACGCTGCCTACATAGAAGGTTTACTCATTACAACTGATATGCTACACGAGGTATTTGATTTTCCAAAAGGTACAACGTATTATACAGCCGGGTGGAGATCTGTGGGAGCATCTCTTTCTGACATAGCTGCCATGGGTGGACGAGCCATAGCCGTTGTTGCTGCTTATGCCGCTCCAAAATTTGACGCGAATGAAATTGGAGAATTTATTAAAGGTGCTAAAGATGTGTGTAGCAAGGTTGGATCGGAATATGTTGGTGGAGATTTGAGCGAATCAAAATATTTTAGTGTTGTTACGACAGCTGTCGGGGAGTCAAAGAAGCCAGTTTTTCGGAGGGGTGCCGTGTGTGGAGACGTTGTTTGTGTTACTGGAACGCTAGGAAGAAGTGCTGTGGCTTGTAAAATGTTTGAGGAAGGAGATATAGAGAGAGGAAATGAAATGTACAGATTTACACCGAGAATCAAAGAAGGGTTATTGATAGCCAAATTTGCCACTTCTATGATGGATTCAAGTGATGGGATTGTTAGATCCCTATATGAAATATCAAATTCAAGTGGGTGTGGATTTGATATAAAATCTAAAGAAATCCCAATAGATAACCGTATTTTAGATGTCATGGATGATTTTGATGATGCTTTGGACCTTGCTATGACCTATGGAGAAGATTTTGAATTGGTATTTACCATTCCAAAAAAGAATTACGAAGAAATAAAAAAACTGTTGAGAATAGAGGTTAATATGATAGGTGAAGTAACAAAAGAAGGGATAAAAATGGACGGTAGAGTGTTGGAAAATAAAGGATATACACATCATAGAGTGAAGTGAGAAAATTAAAATTTCTGAGATTTTATGTGATTAGCTTAGAATTTGAATAGGTATTGGTGTGAAACATAGAAGCCCTAAAACAAATACACATATTCCTAGTAACTTTCTTGAGAAATTAAGAGGATCTTCTTGGAGAGGTTTTGCAGACCCAGCTTGAGCAAAAAGAAGTGTTAAAATTCCCCAAAATAACCACATTGAGACTGCGCTGTTTACATTGGCTGAGAAAAAATTGTTGCCGAAAAAGTGAAGAAATGCCGCAAGTCCAAAAAGAAAACCAGGAACAAGAGCGGATACTGTCGCGCCACGTTCGCCTAAAATTCCACGTATTATATGCCCCCCGTCCAATTGCCCCACAGGGAGTAAATTTAAGAAAGTAACAAACATCCCAACCCACCCACCGAATACAACAGGATTTAATGATAACCCAGGGCTTGAATAGCCAATTTGACTAGTCCCAGTTAAAAGTCCGATTGCATTTTCAGTTCCAGGCAAACCTACAGCTATTGCAATTAATTGGAATAAAACAGGGTATCCAAACTTAATTGTGAGATTATTATATCCAGATTCCATTGCCCAAGAGGGTACTGAAATCGGGTCAAGCGTGAGGCCAATTGCAGTTACCAATATAGTAGCGAATAGCCCAGCTATTGGACCTGCAATTCCTATGTCAAAAAGTGCAACTCTTGTAGGTATATGGCCCTTGATGCGAATGACTGCGCCTAAAGTACCTATGAATGTGGGCATGGGAATGAAATAAGGCAGGGTTGCATCTACTCCATAATACTTACTTACGACGTAGTGCCCCAGTTCATGGACAGCTAACACACCTATAACAGATGCTGCAAAAGGCCAGGCTTGAAGAAGAGATAACGGATTAGATAAAGGATCAGGTATGTAATACCAAATAGATCCAGCATAGAGAGTTGAAATAATAGTAGCTATAAAAAGAAATAATTGAGTGAATGGGAATTCTTTTTGTTTAGGTAAGATTGGTTCTGCTAAGAGAATATATTCACCTAGATGTTGAGTTAAGCTTATGTCATATCCGTGGTTTTGAAAGATGGGTATAGCAAGTTTCAGAAGAGATTGTTGGGTTTCAAGAAGATCTCCATAATATAATATATTTGAACCATTGAAATTGATTTCGTATACGCGAAAAACTGAAGAAAATGAATCAATTGGCGGAGTATTATGCAGATGTGTGTCCATCAACTCAAGAGAAGTTTCAAGTGGACATATAAACTTTGATCTGCATCAAATGGTTTTCGGTGAATGAATTATGCTTGCACAGGTACTAGACGCCAGGTTGTTGCACTAGTGTAAGACCATTTTTCAATTTGAATATCTGTGCTTGAATCATTTCGAATGCGGGCTAAAAGTGCACCTATTTCTTTTGGAGAGAGCCCAACTTCTGCAGCTATGAATTTACTCTTGAAATAGAGGTTCCCAGTTTCTACGCGGGTTCGAAGATATTCCATAAGCAACTCTGTTTTTGCCTCGGTGGATAATGGGGAATCTAAGTCCATATACCATCTGAGGTGAGCAGGTGACATATATACTGAGGATCTCCAGTTCATTTTTAGGTGGTTTTAGATTATGAAACATCATATAGTTGAATTCATAAAACGTTTAAAATGGATTAAACGTTTCATAAACCGTTATAAAAGATTATTTCAATATACTGAAATTGGGAAAAAACGTCAGACAATGTCAGACATTTGTCTGTCAAAGTGCAGATTTTATCTTAAAATACCGCAATTATGGCCTATCGTGAACCCAAAATGAGCCATCTATTTTTATTTCTTTTTTGAATATTGGAACTTCAGATTTTATACGATTGATACCTTCTTGAACTGCTTCGAATGCCTCATTCCTATGCCCAGCTAGAACAACTACAAAAACAACGTCTTTTCCAGATTCAATTGGCCCGGTTCTATGGTGCATTAGAACTTCAAACACTCCGTTTTTTTCGCGTATTTCGGAACAGATTTTTTCCATACGAGATTCTGCGATTCCAGAATATTTTTCAAATTCTAGCCTAGTTGTAGAGGAATCTGAAAGGTGGTCAAGTTCACGGACGCGACCAGTGAAAGTTGCTATTGCACCTGCAAGATTGGCATCTGGAGATTGAAGAATTTTGCCTATAAGAGAATCTAGACTTTCAAATGGTTCGGTCTTGTCTAGTTTTGAGATAAGATCAGGTATATTGAGTTTGGAGGTGGAAGATACCTCTATTAAAGTAGTGCCAGAGTGAGAATGTCCATTGATGACTAAATGCGGTATATTGACTTCGGGGAAACCACTTATAAAAACATATTCGTGTTTTGTTGCAAGTTTATCTAGGAGGTTTGAAAAATCTATATGGGCCCCAGACGCAGACCAATGGCCATTGTCTGAAATTTCATATGAGGTAAATTCAATGCCAGAACTGTTTTCAGAAAAAGATCGAGATACAACTGCTATAGATTCTTTTGATGGAAAATGGCTACAGATTTTATCAAGTGAATAAGTTGAATCTTCAACGCTAGCTGCGATTCCTAGAGGCTTCATGGGGGATTGTAGGTTAAGAAATGGCTTGTAAGTTTTGATAAAATAACTAATTCTACGTAGGGTGGTATGTTGTTGAGAAAATGTTTTTTTTAATTTGGAATAAATTTAGATAAAAACCAATGTTTAAAGTGCACTCGCAGAGACTCAGAAGTAATGAGAATAGTAATCTCCATCGGAGGAAGCGTCCTTTTCCCAGAATTATCTAAGGAAAGGATCAAAGAATATGCAGAGGGAATAGATCAGATTCTAGCAGAAGGACATTCAATCGGCATAGTCGTTGGTGGAGGTAAAATTGCTAGAGAATACATCGGAGTTGCAAGAGAATTTGATTCTGATGAGATTACACTAGATCAGATTGGAATTGCAGTTACAAGAGTCAATGCCCAAACATTGATGGCATGTGTTGATTATGAATTTGGACAGCTTCCGCCAGAGAATTATGAATCTGCAAAACATATTTTGCAACAAAATGGAATAGTGATAATGGGGGGAATTGCCCCAGGTCAGACCACAGATGCGGTTGGTGCGGCATTGGCTGAGTATTCAAATGCAGATTTATTGATATATGCTACAAGCGTTGATGGCGTATATAGTTCAGATCCAAAAATGGATGAAAATGCCACAAAATTTGATAAAATAACACCAATTGAGCTGATAGAAATAATTTCAGGGATAGAAATGGTTGCAGGTAATGCAGCTCCTGTTGATTTATTAGCTGCGAAATTGATTGAGAGGTCAGGGATAAAAACAATAGTTATTGATGGTTCGAATCCCAAGAATATGATAGATGCAGTCCTACATGACAAGTATAATGGGACCGTCATTAATTCAGATTAAAAACGTGGCACATAGGGGATAATGATAAAAGAAAATAATCAGTTTTTTTGGGCAGAAATAATTGCTGATGAGATAGAGAATAGAGAGTCTAAAGACACAATAATTATCAAGGGGGCTGTGTCACCTTCTGGTGCACCTCATTTGGGACATCTAAACGAGATTATGAGGGGTTACTATGTTGCAGAAATTCTCAGAGATAGAGGTCATAAAGTTAGACAGATATTTACTTCGGATGACAAAGATGCACTTAGAAAAGTCCCTAAATTTTTTATAGATGAGAATTGGGACATAGTAGGCATAGATGAGATAGATGCAGGATTATTATGGAAAAATCTTGGTGTCCCGTATTCAGATATTAAAAACCCGTTCAATAGTGATTATGAATCATATGGCGATCATTTTACAGCGCTTTTAAGAGAGAGCACCGAAATGATTGGTGTCCCTGTTGAATTCATATCCACAACGAAAATGTATGAAGAAGGCAGATTTGACGAGAGTATTAGAGAAATATTCGAAAAGAGAGAGCTTTCTGAAATTATTTTGAAGAAATATCAGGAAAATGTTTCAGATGGGTATATTCCTTTTGTACCTCAATGTGAAAAATGTAAAAAATTGACCTCTGGTGTAAAAAATATAGACATGGAAAAGGAAATTGTAGGTTACAAGTGCACTGGTTTTTTGGATGGAAGTGGGAAATTAATAAGTGGATGTGGCCATGAAGGATATGCCTCTTTTAGAGAAGGAAAGCTCCCTTGGAGATTTGAATGGCCTGCTGATTGGAAAGTATTAAATGTTGATTTTGAACCGTTTGGAAAAGACCACGCAGAGGGTTCTTGGCCAAGTGGAAAAGAAATTGCCCAGGAAATATTTGGAATGGAACCCCCAGTTCCAATGGTGTATGAGTGGTTCACTTTGGGCGGGAAATCACTATCTTCTTCGAATGGAAATATAATTACTGTAAAAGAAATTTCTAAGCTAATTGAACCAGAAATATTACGCTATTTCTTTGCTAAAAATCCAAATAAACAGAGAGACCTGGATCTGAGTAAAATGGATAGATTGGTTGATGAGTTTGACGAATTTGAAATGTCATATTTTGAAGGAGATAGAAAAGATAAAAATTTAGTAGTGCCATCTCGCATATATCCCGCAATAATAAAAGAAACGGTTGAAAAATTGGAGGACATCAAAAGTATAGAAGAGTTTAAATCAAGACAGAGAATCCCATATAGGTCTTCTGCGGTTTTGGGGATGGTGAATAATGAAAAAATTCGAAAAGAAATGGCATCCCATCAAGGGTACGTTGATTTGAAATTACCAAAATGGACAATTGATTTTGCAATAGAACGGATAAAAAAAGGAAGGCATTGGGCAGAAAGTAATCAAAATGAATACAACTATTATGTGAAAGAGACCATGCCAAATATAGAAATCAAAGGAGATTTGAAAATGGCTTTGGGAGAACTTGCAGATTACATAGAATTGGGAAAAGAGGGTGTGGAGATTCAGGAAAAAATTTATGATATTTCAAAAGAGAATGGAATTGAAATGAGTGAATTTTTTAAAGTTAATTATGAGCTCTTTTTCGCCCAGGAAAAAGGCCCAAGATTGGGACCATTGCTTTCGGCGCTAGATCGAAAATTTGTTTGTGAAAGATTGCGGATGGAGAGATAGATAAAAATGGAATATTCTTTCTGGACTATTGTGTGGGCAATCATAATTTACTCAATTGTAATAAATTGGTTGAGTCAGAGGGGAATGATTCCTAGATATGTGAAATCAAATGGGCCAATACACACGATCCATACAGAGAGGGGGAGAGAATTGTTAGAGAAGTTATCAGTTCCAAAAAGATTTTGGAGACTTTGGGGAAATATTGGATCGGTGATTGCGGGTTTTATGATGTTAGTTACGTTTATTTTATTATTATTTGCAGCAATTACGGGTATAAAAAATCCAGGCCCAGAAATTCTTAGTCAGCCAAGAAATATAATCATAGTTCCAGGGGTTAATGATTTCCTCCCGTTGCAAGTTGCCCCCGAAATTATCCTGGGATTATTGATAGGTCTAGTGGTTCATGAAGGAGGTCATGGGATAATGTGCCGTGTGGAAGGGATTAACATTAAATCTATGGGCATTGCTCTTTTCACTATTATACCCATAGGGGCATTTGTAGAACCCGATGAGAGAAGCCGTGGAAGAGTTAGTGAGAGAGGACAGATAAGAATGTTTGCAGGAGGGGTCACCAATAACTTTTTTGTTGCATTTCTATGTTTTGCCTTGTTATTTGGACCAGTATCTAGTGGAATTGATGTGAATCAAGGGATGGCAATTGGAGGAGTAATTCCAGGATCACCAGCAGATGATGCAGGGATAGTAGAAGGAGATCTTATAATTGAGATGTTAGATGATCAGAAAAATTTGTCATCGGTGGATTGGACAGTTGAAAGAAGAAATTACAAAGATAGGCAAGTGATGACCATAGATAGAAGTTTGGGAGTGGTTGGCGCTGATGAAAACGGGGCTTATAAAAATATAAATTCAATTATAGGATATGATAATATTTTATTGATTAATGGGATAGAAATAAAAACATTGGATTGGCTAAAAAATATAATTGAATCAAATGAGATATTACTGGTTAAAATAGGGGATGAAGAAGCTCAACAAATCCCTATTGGTGCTTTGGTGAGTCTTGTAGATGATGGTCCATGGATAAATCAGAATGAAGTTCAATTGCCACCTTTGGGTCACATAATTGTGACAAATATTAATGGAGATAGGATTGAAGATGGCCAAAGGATTGGAGACTTTTTAAGAGATACTAAACCGGGTATGATTGTAGAAATAAAATACTATGAGTTTTTAGAAAATGAAAACGAGTGGATTCTAGAATATCAAAAAGTTCAATTGGGAGAACATCCAGATTCACAGATTGGATCTGGATTTTTAGGAATTGTGGCATCTGAAGGAATAAGTGGAATAGAGTTCGATGATATAGGAATAATAGAATATCCTGCTGAGACTTACCTGACAATCATAGGAGGAGGAAAAGAAAATAATATTGGAGGGGGTTTGGAAAAAACATCTTTTTTGAATCGTGTTATGATTACTTTGCAGCTGCCTTTAATGGGAGTGGTAAGTAATGAAATGCAGTTTAATTTTGCAGGTTTTACAGAAGATAACTCTAAGTTCTATTCAGTGTTAAATGGCGGTATTCTTGAAACTGTGCTGTTAAAATTGGCAAATATTCTTTTTTGGACAGGGTGGATTAATTTGAATTTGGCTGTTTTTAATTGCATACCAACAACTCCGCTTGATGGTGGACACATTCTTAGATCTTCTACAAGAATTTTAACGAGAAAGGTATCTGAGAAATATAGAAACCCAATTAATCGGGGGGTTTCGGGCGGGATTAGTTTGATTATGATTGTTTGTCTAATAGTGACTATTTTTGGACCTTCTTTAATTACAAGTTTTGGTGGTTAAATGTTAAAGATTCAGAGAGAATTCTATGAATTGTCATAGAGCTAGGAATTGTTTTGCCCTAGCAAGAGAAATAAAGTAAACAATAATGACGAGATTTAGTGTTGGATTACTAAATGAATATAAGAATGAGTACCTGGTAGAAATAGCAAAAGAAATTGATGTGGATGAGAATTATAAAAATTTGTTTGTTGCGGATGAAAGACTTTACAGGAACACATATTCCCAATTAGCAATAGTAGCAGAAAATACAGATAGAATTGGGATAGGCACAGGAGTAACTAATCCATACACTAGGAATCCTGCAATAACTGCTGCATCTATTTCCACAATATCTGAATTGTCAGAGGGAAGGGCAATATTAGGATTGGGTGCCGGTTCTCCAATGATTCTAGATCAGCTTGGAATTTCACAAAAACATTCTATTGAGACTATGAGGGATACGACATATGCCATTAAAGAATTGAATAGAGGTAACAGAGTAACTATGGAATCAAAATGTTTCTCGATGAAGAATGCTGAATTGAATTTTGTTTCGGAATATGATATACCTGTTTTTATAGCAGGAAGAGGACCAAAAATTCTAGCACTAGGCGGAGAAATAGGAGATGGGGTGATTGCTGGTGCAGGTCTGTCATCGGTTCCCGGGATGAATTACGCGAGAGAAAATATAGATAAAGGTATTGAAATATCTGGGATGAATGTTGATGTAAAAGATACCATATGTTGGGCATTTCTTTCAGTTGCAGGAGATAGAGATACCGCACTAGAATCAGTTATAGATATAATAATAAGAATAGTTCATGCAGTTCCAATTAAAACTTTAGAAGCGATTGGAATTCCAAAGAAAGATGTGAATGATTTGAAGAATATAGGAGATATTGATCGTTTGAAGCCACAAGATGCGAGAGAGATGGTAACGGATGGAATAATAAATCAGTTTGCCATTGCAGGTACTCTCGAAGAATGTTGTTTTAGAGTTGAAGAATTGATTAATTCCGGTGTGGAGCATATAGCAGTTCTGCCTTTTGAAAACCAAGAATACATGGCAAAAGAAATGCTGAGGCAGTTTTCTGAAAATGTTGTGGAAGAGGTAAAATGAAATGACAACCTATGTTAAAGGATTAAAATGTCTGTTTTGCGGAGAGGAATATGAGGAGGGGTTGATGTTTGAAGGATGCCCTGCTTGTAAGACCAAAGAGTTTGTGTCTAACGTGGCCCCAGTATATGATTATGAGTTAATTTCAGATAAAATTTCACGGGAAAAGTTTGATAATAATCGAGGGGTTTGGGGGTGTGAAGAGTTACTTCCAGTTGATAAGAGATATGCAGTTACACTAGGTGAGGGTGGAACGCCACTGATTGAGTGCTCTGATTTGGTAAATGGAGAAGGTATAAAATTATACATAAAAGATGAAAGTCAAAATCCAACATGGTCTTTTAAAGATCGGTTTTGTTCTGTTGCTGTGTCGAAAGCTTTGGAAGTAGGTTCTAAAAAGATAGTAATTGCATCTACGGGGAATCATGGGGCGTCTACGGCTGCTTATTCAAGTAAAGCGGGTTTGGAAAGTGTGGTGTTCACATTGGAATCCGTTCCAGAGACTATGAAGATACAAATGGGAGTTTATGGAGCAAAAATTTTGGCCACTAGACAGCCAGAACATCGTTGGATGTTAATGAAAAAATGTATTGAACGGTTTGGGTGGTATCCAACTGGAAATTATAGTAACCCTCCGGTTGGAAGTAATTTTTATGGAATTGAAGGCTATAAAACAATAGCTTATGAAATTTGTTCACAGTTGGATTGGAAAGTTCCAGAATGGATCGTCCAGCCTACCGCATATGGAGATGGTTTGAGTGGCATATGGAGAGGTTTCAAAGATTTATACGAGTTGAAATTGATAAAAAAATTACCTAGAATGGTTGCTGTTGAACCATTTGGTCCACTTAAAAAAACACTAGAAATGGATGGAAACATAATGAAAAAAGTTGAAACCAAATCTACAATAGCATTCTCCATTGGAGTTAATATTAGTACATACCAAGGATTAGATGTTTTACGAGAATCTAATGGATTGGCAGTTATATCGAGAGACGAAGATATTAGAAGAATGCAGAGAACAATAGGTGAGACGACTGGAATCTATGCAGAAGCTGCTGCTGTTGCTTCAATTGCAGGAGTAATGCAATTGAAAGATGAGGGCGAGATAAAGAGAGGAGAAAGTGTTGTAGCAATATCTACATCTAGTGGTTTAAAAGATGCTAAGATGACAGGTGAGAGTATGGGAGAAGTTCCAGTAGTTGGTCCTTCAATAGAAGCAGTTCTTGACCTTATGTAGACAGAAAAAATGAGATGCTATTGGAGATCTATGAGAGTTGGTGAAGAATGAGTAAATCGCTCGACCCCATGGGAAGTTATATAGACTTCATCTTCGACTTGAATGCCTGCAGTGCCTAGTTCGTAATAAGGTGGTTCGATGCACAAAACCATCCCATCTTTTAAAACACCATTATCAGGAGATATTGTTGGATGATCATATACATCGATCCCGATTCCATGGCCGACATGGTTTCGATTGAAATTGGAAAAGGTTGATGGTACATGTTCGCGTATATAACCAACTATTTCGTTGAATATTGTATTTGTTGATACGCCATCATGAAGCATTTCGATTCCATGGTTCATTGATGAACAGAGGACTTCATATTTTTGTTGTAGAATTGGATCAGAGGGGCCAAAAGAAAAAGTTCTGGCGATGTCAGAAGAATAATTTTCATAAGTACATCCAACATCGAACCGAATCAAATCCCCTTTTTCAATTATTCTTTCGCCAGGTATAGCATGAGGGTATGCCCCATGAGATCCGAAACCAATTGCAGTGAAAAGTGGGTAGGCCCCATTGGAAATTAATTCAGATTCATAATGATTGGCTATATCTCTTTCAGTTGTTCCAGGAGTTACTTTCGTTATTGCAGATTCAACAGCTGCTTGGTTTATTTTGGCTGCTTGTTTTAAATATTTTATTTCGTTATTGCTTTTAATCATGCGGAGATCTGAAATTAGATCATCTGCTATGATAACATCGGGATTTATTTTAGAAGATATTTGACTGAACTCGGAAAAGGAAAATCCAGATTGTTCAATTGCAATTGTAGCTGAATCAGGTATAAGAGATTTAATAGCAGATAAAAGTGCAGATATTGGGTCTGGAAAGTTATTGGTATTTTTTATATTTTGAACAGATAGATCTGAAGGAGATATGCTTGAACCTTCATACATAAAGAAATTCCCGAATGTGTAAATAGAATCATATTGTATGTTTTTGTCTACTATGATGCTAGCATCGACAGATGGGAGAATTATAAGGGGATTATTGAGGTGAGGGGTCCAAATAACAAATGCATGTTGGCCTAGTAAACGTTGTGTCAGACTTTGCAATCCTGAGAAATAGAAAACATTTTGAGGAGAAGATGCAATGATTGCACCGAGATTGTATTCTGAAAGAGTTTCGAACAATCTTTGTTTTGAAATCATAGTGTCTATTTTGAGTATATGAGGTATAAGATATATATTTAGTTTGTATTTAGAAGGCAAAATTCAGATCAAAAGGTACTTTAATCATTGCAATGCCTCGTATTATGATGAACTTGGAAGAACGGGGGGGATTTATTGCAATTGCAGGTGTTTGTCTTTTTATCATGACAATAGTGATTAGTTCTATGTTCGCCCCTATGATGGATGTAGATCCAAATGATAACAGAAAAACATTGATTGGATCACAAGGGGGCGGCCCTGGTTGGCATGAATTTGGTAGTGTGTATTTACTTGAGGGTGCCAATCAAATATGGAAAGAATCAAGTGCAGATAGTTATTTCGATGCCACGGTTATAGAAGATGGAAAAATATTAGTAGGGTTCATGGATGGGAAAGATGTAGAGTGTCCAAAAACTTTTTCCGATTGTTCTGAGACAGGTTTTAGAATTATAGATGTTACCGAGGAACCGAAAATTATTGATGAATATAGTTACGTGGTTAAAACAAAGAAAAACAGTGAAGTTCATGCTGTTAGTTTGCTTGATTCGGGAGAGTTTTTAATGTCAGATATGGACATGGAGAGGATATTCACTGTGAAAGATGGGGAGATAACATGGAGTTGGGAAGCAAATGAAATTTATGACGCCCCAAAGGACCCCACAGAACGTGATTGGTTGCACATAAATGACGTGGATGTGATTGGAGATGGAAGATATTTAGTGTCTGTTAGGAATGCTAATCAGATTTTAATAATTGAACGTGGGAAGGGCGTAACTGAAATAATTAATTCAGATACTAACGACAAAGATGATTTTAGTTGTAAACGAATGGGAGAGATGGCAGATACAGATGGTGATGGAGATATTCGATGCGGAGATCCTAGTATAATTAATCATCAGCACAATCCTCAATGGTTAGAGGAGGGAAGGGTGCTGGTTGCAGATAGCGACAATAATAGGATAGTAGAGTTGCAAAGGATTGAAATGAATGAATGGGAACCTGTATGGGCCCTTTACGAAGCTGGCGGGATTGAATTCAGATGGCCAAGAGATGCAGATAAGCTCCCTAATGGGAATATATTGATAACAGATACACTAAACAAACGAGTTATAGAAGTAAACCCAGAGGGAGAAATTGTTTGGGGTGTTTGGACTAAATACATCCCATATGAAGCAGATAGACTACCTTATGGAGAGATAAATGGACTTGATAGTTTTGAATGTTGTCAAGAATATAATGAAATGAATACTGAGATTCCAATAATAACAAAAGGAATGTTAGTGGTTAGAGTACTTGCCCCAGGTATACCATATTGGTTTGGTGAAATACAACTAGTAGCTACAGCAGCATCTTTAATTTTAATGGGATTTGGTTGGAAATCAAAAGTAAGAAAATTGTTATCGAAATTACGTGGAGGGGGATAGATAATTAAATTCTATTTTTGATTACGTGCTTGGGAGATTGATCTTGCAATCATTCCAGCTTGGGCCCCAGCTACGAAGCCTGCATCTATGTTTACTGTGGAAAGTACCGAACATGATTGGAGCATGCTTGTTAATGCTGCTTGACCAGATCCGCCAAAACCATAGCCCGTTGAAATGGGCAAGCCGATTACCGGAGTGTCTGTCAATCCTGCCACTAGTGAAGGTAAAGTTCCCTCTCTTCCGGCAGCAACTATAACTACGTCTGCAGATTTGATTTTGTCTAATTGGTCCATTAAACGGTGGAGACCTGCTACGCCAACATCATATATTAGTGTTGTAGTTGCACCCATTTCTGAAACTATAATCTCTGCTTCTTCTGCAACCGATCTATCACTAGTTCCTGCAGTAACTATAGCAACTGTGGCATTCAAAATAGGAGGTTCATAATCTGGTCGATAGGCCACAATTATTTTCGAGAGTGGATGGGATTTAACAGTTATTTCAGAAGGGAAATGGTCTTGGATTATTTTTTGAGAATTGCTATCCACTCTAGTGATAATTGACCTTCCAGTTGTTTCTATAGCAATTGAAGCCAATTCAAGAATTTCTTCTATTGTTTTTCCATCGGATAAAATTCCTTCGGGCACACCGTGTCTACGTTCTCTATCTGTGTCGAATCTTCCAGAATCACTTGTGACATATCCAAATAGTAGTGCTTCTGCCTCTACTATTGTGATTTTTCCATCAGATAGTTCTTGAAGCACCCTTCGCATGACTAATTTAAGACATCCCTATTACTCGTAGCTATCGTTTTGTATTTATTAGATGATTTCGGCGTTAGTTATCTTCTTTGAGAATCTCTATTTCAGTTACTATACCAAATGGAGAGGTCCCAGTTTTTATGTGTTTTATAAGAGTTTTCGCTTCTTTTGGTGTGAAGAAATTTTGAGATATTATTTCGCCTATTGGGGTGGCTTTGTTATCCTTTAACAAACCCATTTCAGTTAATTTTTTCATAGCCACATTAGTTGAAATTTTACCTATCATCGAAGAATTAAGTTGCCCTGGATTGATAGGTGAAACAATAACATTCGCTAGAGTTTCACTCATGTTAGCTTGATCTTCATACCAAGGAGAAACATCTTCAGCATTGCTTTTTAGAAGATCAAATGCCACTTCATCTTCTGTTTTTTCAGAGCGCCTATCATAAGTTTTTCCAGGTTCGATGAGTATATAGATTAATCCTCTGTCATGATAGCTAGGCCTTCCAGCCCTACCTTGCATTTGTTGGAATTCTTGTGCTGTGATCCATTTTATCCCCATAGCAAGAGAATCAAAAATAACTTGAGATGCGGGGAAGTCAACTCCTGCGGCTAAAGCAGCTGTTGTGACGACAGTAGATAATTTTCCTGCTGCAAATCTTTCTTCTATTTTTTTTCTTTTTGGGTAATCTAGTCCCGCATGATAGGGGGCAGATGAACAAGTTAATTTGTCAGATATATCGTGACACCTTTGTCTAGAATGAGTAAAGACAATTGTTTGTCCACCATATCCTTTAGAAGATTTAATCAGAGATTCGCGGTTTGACAAGTCCTCTATCATTTGATGTTTTTGACCACTCATTGAAAATGCGATATGGCGGTGAAGAGGGATGGTCCTGTTACTAAATAAGATTGTTTTTGCTTTCAAAGAATTCCCTATTTGGATGGGGTTTCCTATTGTTGCCGATAAATATATCCATTGAGTTTTATGAGAAGTTATAGAGGCGGATTGAACATTGCAGTAGCTTTTCAATCTAGCAATTAATCCATCGAGACCATGCCCCCTATCTTTATCTGAAATCATGTGAACTTCATCTATAACGATAGTTCCAATTTGGGAGAAATCTTTTTTAGTTCTTAATGCATGATCTATACCTTCGTAGGTTCCAACAATAACATCTGCATTTGGATCGAATGGGTGAGATATTCCTCTAACCCTACTAGACCCTACTCTGAGAGATACTTTTAGAATATTGCCGTAATTTTTGTTGAAAGAATCGTATTTTTGATTTGCTAGAGCGACTAGTGGCACCAAAAACAAAAATTTTCCTTTGCCTTTTAAACATCTATCTATTCCCGCCAATTCTCCAATGAGAGTTTTACCACTTCCGGTAGCACTTACAACTAATTGATCGTCCCCATCCAACAACCCGTTGTTAATTGATATAGTTTGAATGGGTTGTAAAGTATCGAAACGTTTTGATAATGAATATTTTAATTTGGGAGAGATGTCTAAATCGTTTACTTTGATTGTTTCGTTTGGCAGGGTTATGCTAGGTATTTGATCAAATTCGGTTAGAACGGGATTTAATTCTCCTTCGAGTGCATTTTTAACTAGGTCTATGTTTTGAATCTCTTTGAGTATTTTTTTGAGATGATTTTTTGTCGATGTAGTCCATTGTCCTTTTTGTGAATACTCGTTTTGGAGTTCCAAAAGGGCGCATGAAATACATATTTCTCCGCTATGTACAGCTATTGCGTTTGAGTCCACAAGAGGGGAGAAATTTCCTTTTTTAGAGCAATATTGACAAGTTCGTACAACATCTGCTTTGAGCCCATAGCTATGAAATAATTCTTTGATTTCATTTTGTTTTTGGATGGGGGTTTGATTTGAAATTCTTATTTTGTGTGCCTTTCTTCCAAGATCAATAAAATCTTCTGGCCGGCGTACTTGTTCTTTTGTTTTTCCTTGAACTCTAAATTTAAAAGGTCGTGCCCCAGAGTTAGTTATTTTAACTTTTAAAGTCCCTTGGAATAGTTTGTTGTTATTGTTGATTCCAGAAACTAGATAGTCAGATGCCGTTGTGTGTAGGAAGAGTGTGAAATTTTGGCGGCTAGTTGCCACGTCATCGATAAGGGTTCAATTTATATGAGACTTGCTTATTATATAGATCAAAAAGTATTTAGGCAAAATGGAGTATATTTGAAGTATGGGAGATATAGCAATCATAGGAGGGGGCATAGTTGGTGCTAGTATTGCGTATCATTTATCACAGTTGGGAGGTCACTCGGTGAAAATTTATGAGCGTGGGACTTTGGCTGGAGAAACCACTAAAAGGTCTGTTGCTATGTTTGGTCATTATGGGAATTCAACTGAATTAAAAATGAAAAAATACGGGGCAGAAATATATAATGATTTTTCCCAAAAATCGGAAAAAGATCTGTCTTATAAATTAACGGGGAGATTAGTTGGATCGACGACGGAAGAGGGGAATCGGAGACTATTCAAAGAAAGTAATCAGGATTTTGATGACCCAATTTGTCACATGCAGGGAAAGGAACTGAAAGGAAAAATAATGTGCCCATATTTAAATGAAAGTGAGGTATTGGGAGTGACTTATCAGGCGAATGTCGGGTATTTAAATCCAGTTGGACTGGCTCAAGAATTTATGGACCGGGCAGAAAAAAATGGTGTTGGATTTTATGAATCATCTGAAGTGAGTGAAATCGTAAAAAAAAGAAATGCGATAGAAGGATTGGTTGTAAATGGCAGATTTGAAGAAGTGGATAGTGTCGTATGTGCCGCAGGACCGTGGAATCTTCCAATGGCTAGACTAGTTGGAATTCAATTGCCAGTTACACATACATTAGCCCCCATATTGATTTTAAAAATGCCCAATCCAATGAAAGTAACACTCCCATTTTTCCAGCATATTGAATCGGGGATGTATGTGATGGGGAGAGATAGACGGACAGTGTACATTGGCCAAGAACCAGATGGTGAAGGAGAATACGATCCAAGAGATATAAATGATGAAATACCAGCTGAAATGAGAGAGAAAATGCTTCGAATGGCAAAAAATTTCTTTCCTGTTTTGAGAAATGGAAAAGTGATAAAAGAATGGGTAGGTATCCGGTCGAGGGTATCTGATGGCATTCCTATTGTTGGATGGACAGAAATCAGAGGTTTTTCGATTGCAGCTTTTGATTCTTCGGGGATACAATTGGCACCTGCTGTTGGAAATATAATAGCCAAACAACTATTGAATGGAGATCCTACAGATTTTTATGATAAAGTATCCATTTCTAGATTTGAAGGGTATAGAGATGTGAAAATTAAATTAGATTAAGTTATTTTTTGTTCTGAATATATACGGTCTGATTTTGCTGCAAAAATGAAATCTGTTTTGTGGAGACCATTTATTTTATGGGTCCAGATTTTAATTTGGACTTCGCCCCAAGAGAGGGAGATTTCTGGATGGTGCCATTCGTCTTCCGCTAGGTTTCCTATAGAAATTGTGAATTCTAAAGCATCTTTAAAATTTGAAAAGGCATAACTACCTATAAGGTGATGATCATCTACCACATTCCATGATTGATCATTTAAATGCGTCAAGTATTTAGAATAGTATTCGTAGGTTAAAGGATGGTCATTACTATTACATGCAGCACATTTTTCATCTGCGAGATTTTTATCCACAAAAGAAGCAGGTTTTGATTGATATTGTAGTTTGTGTTGGGAGGTTATGGAATTATATTTCTCTAAAAATAGTGATCTTTTAAATTGCCTTCCGAGGAGAGAATATAACCCTCGAATTGATGGAGAGATATAGCTTTTAAAAACGGGCAGCAAGGGGTCTACTTCTTTCACTGAATCGGTCACATGGCAAAAAGGGTTAAAGTCCCTTGACCATGTCTGAGATGCTGCAAATGGATGAGATTTTTTAGATTTTCTCTGCATGGTTTTGAATTTGAACTCAAGCAGGACATAAGCACCTCGGCCAACCGAACCGGACGCCAGATGGTTATACACATA